>CAILYI010000179.1 GCA_903838415.1 uncultured Anaerolineae bacterium
GCACGAGCGTGAAATGGATCTGGGCCAGGTTCAAACCAAAGAAAAGGCAGCAATTTGGCTGAATTAGCAAAGGCATAGCGGATCCAACGCCATCCAATCTGGAAATAGCTCAAACCACGCTGCCAATGAGTATCAACCAGTATCCGGAGACCGAGAGCAACCACGGCAGTGCCGGTGCTAACCAGATAGAGGGTAGCGGTAGCCAGAACTAAAGCAAGTCGAGCAAGGGCATCAGCATCGCGGATTTCTCCGGATTCCAACTGAAAACCAGCGGATTTATCATCCAGGAAGTTTTCTTCAAGGTCAAAGCGCAAGCCATACTCATCGAAGGTGCTCAAATCAGTTGGGTCATCGCTGAGAATAGCCCATTCTTCATACCCGTTCTTGGTTTTCGCGTGTGCCAGTGCCAGATGAACTGGACCAAACAGGCGACCCGTGACCCAAACTTTGTGCAAAAACAAGGCGCCACCTTGCGCAGGCATCAAACGACCGATATTAGTCAAAGGCTTATCAACTCGATAAACCAGCATCGACTTCTTCAACCGGATGCGAAAGCCCCAGCCCAGGTCGCGCGCTGCACAAAACAGATTATTATCGCCAAAACCACGATCTGCCAACAGGATGACACGACAGTTTTTGGGCAGCCGACTGGCAGCTTCTTTCAAAATCAGTTTGTAATTCTCAAAGGCCACCATCGTACTCTTCTGTTTCAGTACGACCCAACTTAAGGGCAGTGATCGGCCTCGATAGACTACTGCCAACCGCACAATCACAAATTCATCCCACAGGCTGCTGGCATCCAGAGCCAAATAAACTTGGTTCCCGGACCAATCACGAAAGGCTGTTTGAGCCAAATGTTCATAAATCTCGCCAGGCACAATCCTGTTGTTTTTCAACCAACGAGCAAATTGTCGCTGTTTGCTCGCTGCCTTCGCGTTACCAGGTCGTTGCGTACCCCACTTGCTCAAGTGAACGCTTTGCTCCATGAGCACGCCAACAACCGCCCAGACAAAGGTAAACATACAACGCAGATCATGAAAACGAACTTGGCTGCTCGCAATTATTCTGAGTATGGTACGATAAAGTGTGAGGCTGTCCGACATCGCTCTTCTCCTGGCTGGTTTTGGCTTGGTAACCTAACTTTGCCACAGTTTGCGCTTTTCGGAAAGCCTCTCTTTTATTAATTTTGTCAGTCAATCAGGTTGCGTTGTTAGTTTGGCACAGTTTGAATGGCGCGTCGAATTCTTGTACTATCTCATTTGTAACAGCCAGAGCAGCGCCATGCCGACGATGATGGTTAGCAGGACGTTTTTCGTGCGCCAGGCGACCAGTGCGCCGCCGAGCCCGGCCAGCAGGCGGGCATTGTGCAGCGACAGGTCGAGCACCCCGGCCTGGTAGGTTATGGCCGGGAAGACCAGCGCCGCCAGCACGGCGGACGGGACATATTGTAGCCCACGCCGCAGACCATCGGGCATCGTATATTTCCCGAAAAGATAAATGAATGACAGTCTCAGCAGGAAGGTCCCCACACCGATGGCAATGAAAAGTGACCAGATGTAGAGCGGGCTCATTGGGCCAGCTCTTTCTGCGTCAGCAGGGTTTCGGCCAGCATCCCGGCTGCGATTCCGAGCAGTGCCGCCAGCACCAGGCCCAGATTATATGGCAAGGTTTTGCCCAGCACGGCAATGCTTCCGCCCACCAGCGCCGCCATCACGGTCGGACGGTCCCTGAGCGAGGCAAACATCAGCGCCATGAAACTGAGCGGGAAGGCGAAATCGAAGCCCCAACTGGCCGGAACCAGCGTGCCGAGCAGCGAGCCGGTGATGGCGCTGATTTGCCAGGCCACCCAGATGGTGATCGCTGTGCCAAAGTAGAACCAGCGATGATTGACCGGCTGACCTTTGGCGAAGTGGCTCATGCTGATCCCAAAGGCCTGGTCTGAGAGCATGTAGGCCAGCGGCGCTTTTTGCTGGACGGGCAGGTTCTGCAAATAAGGCGCCAGTGTGGCGCTGTACATGCTGAAACGCAGGTTGATGATCCAGGTGGTCAGTACCATGATGATCCAGGGAGTGCCGGTGCTGAGCAATTGGAATACCGCCAGCTGCGAGGCCCCGGCGAAAACAATCACTGACATGCCGATCGATTCCAGCGGCGTCAGCCCCACATTGACCGCCGCCACGCCCGAAATGAGCGCGAAGGGGATCACACCGAGCAAAATCGGCCCGGCGGCGCGCACGCCGCTGTAAAAATCTTTGGGGATTTGCATCCAAACTCCTCGGTAAAAAATTTGCGAAAGAGAATTTCTTTCGCAAAATGTCATCCCTGCATCTTCGGGCGGGCGTTATTTGGCGCGGGTGACCAGCGCGTAAATTTCTTTCTTGTTCCAGCCGCTGGTCTCGGCCAGTTCGGCGGCGATTTCTTTGGACTTTTTGCCGCTCTGCAGGCTGGCCTGGATGGCGGCGAGCAGCTGGATTTCAGTCCATTGCTGATCGGAAACGGACGGCTGGCCGCTGACGATCAGCACAAACTCGCCCCGCGGCTCGTTTTCGGTGAAATGGGCTTTGACCTGGCTGATAGGTCCGCGCACAAACTGTTCGTAGATTTTGGTCAGCTCGCGGGCGGCGACAACTTCCCGGTCGCCGAGAAAGGCTTCCATATCGGTCAATGCATCGAGCACACGGTGCGGGCTTTCGAGGAAGATCAAGGTGTATGGAAATTGTCCAACCTGCTCGAAGAGGGTTTTCCGCTCGGAGGTCTTGCGCGGCAAATAGCCCAGGTACAGGAAAGACTCGGTGGGCAGGCCGGAAGCGGCCAGGGCGGCGATCGGCGCTGACGGTCCGGGAATCGGGCTGACGGGGTGATTTGCGTCCAGCGCCGCTTTGACGAGTTCGTATCCAGGGTCGTTGATGGCCGGGGTACCGGCGTCCGATACCAGGGCGACATCTCCCTGACTCAGCGCCGCCAAAATGGCATCCTGTTTGGTCAGTTTATTGTGTTCGTAGTAACTGGTGAGCGGGGTGTGGATGTCGAAATGGGTCAGCAGTTGGCGGGTGTGGCGCGTATCCTCGGCGGCGATCAGCCGCGCTTCGCGCAAGATGCGGATGGCGCGCGGACTCATGTCTTCGAGGTTGCCGATCGGGGTGGCGACGAGATAAAGGGTACCCATGCGGTGATTGTAACTCAATCTGATGGCTGGAACATCGCAGGATGTGGGCCGGTTTGGTTCAGATTATGGGTTGCAGATCATAGGTCGGATGCAGATCATAGGTCGGATGCAGAGGTCGGAGGTCATAGGTTGGAGATCGGAGGGCGTTTTAGGGTTCTTCGCGCACCGGGTCGTCGGGATGTTCAGCGTTCCAGCGCGCCACCAGTTCGGCACTGGTTTTGCCGATGCTGCCTTTGTTCACGATGGATGTGAATAGTTGGGTGGTGTTGTTTAAGTCCTTAAGCAAACCGGCATCCGCCCGGAAGCTAATCCCCAATGTACCGTCCACGCCCAGCGTGGGTGTAAAAGTCCCCAGTCCATCAATTTTTACGGCTCGCCCGCGGCGATGTGCCGCCAGGATTTCGTCGCGTAGTTCGAATACGGCCTGCCAGACGGCGCCTGCGCTGAGCGCACTGTGTGCCACCAGGTTTTCGATCAGTTGAGTGCTTTGCAGCGTGCTGCTGCGCTTGAGTTCCGGGCGATACTTGCGGATGGCGGTAATTTTTGATGCCATGCTTTCCTCCTTTTAATCGGCTTGATCGACGAATGTAGCCTTGATTATAGTCAATTAAGCGGGTTAATTGCAAATAGCTCGGCGAGAAAAATTAAAAGCTCGGCGAGTTATTCAAAAAGGTCGCCGAGATAATTTAAAAGCTCGCCGAGCTTTTTCTGATGAAGCGGCTTAACGGCGCGATTCAGCCGGTTAAAACCAAACTTCCCCGGCTTGATGGGTCGGGGAAGCCGGGGAAGTTTCAACAGGAGAACGTTCCGAAGGTTTTGGCGTGCCGGAGTTCATGCTCAAAGTTTTCCCCCAAAACCTTTTTGCCACGAATAGCGCGAATTTTCTCGAAATTTTCGGGTCCATTCGAGTAATTGTCGGCAAAACTTTTATACGCTCGCCTTCAGGATTCGGCAGGCTTCCAGCGGCTGAAGGCTATAGGCGCCGCAGGCGGCGGGGATTACCAGGGTGCTGAAGCGCTCCAGGATATAGCTTTCATCCGCCACGATGATTTCCGCGCGGCCCTCGATCGCCGTCAGCGCGTGGAAGGATTCTCCCTGGGTATCCAGTTCAAGCCTTTTTTGCGTTGCCGCGATCAAATCAAGGTGAAAATACTGGCATTCGGTCAGCGTGCGCGTCTCGCCATCGGCCAGCACCGGCGCAGGCATGACCGCTGAGCTGGCATCGGGGCGCGAAACGGCCAGCGCTTTCTCGATATGCAGCTTGCGCGTCTCGGTTTGCGGGCGGCCCCAATCGTAGACGCGATAAGTCAGATCGGAGGTCTGCTGGATTTCGTAGATGAGCAGGCCCGGCCCGAGGGCGTGAATGGTGCCAGGACTCATGAAAAGGGTCTGACCGGCCTGGACCTCGAGCATTTGTACCGTTTCGAGAACCGTTCCGCTGCGGATGGATTCGGCCAGTCCCTCAGCGCTGACACCCGGCTGCATCCCGGCGATCAGTTTGGCGCCGGGTTCCGCTTCCAGCACCTGCCAGGCCTCCGTTTTGCCGAAAAAGCCCGGGCCTTCCAGCGCCGCGGCCTGTTCGTCATTCGGGTGGACTTGCAGCGAAAGCCATTGGGCGCAATCCAGCAGTTTGACCAGCACCGGGAAGCGTGTCCCGGTCTGTTCAACGGCGCGCCGCCCCAGGAACGCTGCGCCATTTTCGGCGGCGATATCCGCCAGCGTGCGGCCCGCGTAAGGCCCGGAGGCGATGCGATTGCCTTGATACACAATCCAGGCCTCCGCCGTGGGGACAACCTCAGGGCGCAGGCGCGCGCCGCCCCAGACATACTCGCGGTATTCCGGGATCAGGGAAACTGGTTGTTTGATCATTTTTCATCTCCATTTTTATCACCTGGCGGCGCGCATTGACTTGCGCTCGAAATCTACAGTTTGGCCGAGGATACTCGATGCAGGACGGCGTGTCAACGGATGGTTTCCCGGCTGGCTGGCGCCTGTTGTGGTTTTCATGATACTTTTGTGATACTTTTTTTGCAGAATTGATACTTTTGGCCCGGCCTTCTGTCGTATACTACGCTTCTCGATTTCGCTTATTGGAACAGCAGGGATTCGCAACGTATTCCGCTTGAGAGTGTTCGTGAAAACATGAAGCAGTTCTTTCGCAGTTGGCTTTTTTTGAGTGTCCTGGCAACCCTGGTCTTCAGCCTGTCGCATTCCGTGCAGGCCCAGTCTCTGTCCACCCCGCCGCAGATCAATGGCTTCTTCACCCCGGATACCATTTACCCTTCGCAGGTTTCGCGCCTGACGATCAATGTGTTTAATCCCGATAGCAGCAGTCTGACCGCCACGAAGTGGACCGTCGTTCTGCCGGATGACCTGGTGGTTGTCACTCCCAAAGATCTGCTGGTGTCGGGCTGCGGCAGCGGCTATACCATCACGGCGGTTCCCGGCAGCAAGACCATTTCGCTTGGCGGCGCCACGGTGGCCGGGACGAGTGATCCAGTAAAACCGGGCACCTGCTCGGTCACGGTCAATGTGACCTCCTTTACGGTGGGCAATCACACCAATTCCATCGATCATACTTCTGCGGAAAACTCGGCCATGTTGAATGGCTCCCCCATTTCCTACCAATATGACGCCCAGATCACGCTGCTCGTCCTGCCGATGAGCGACCCGTCTGTCACCAAAAGCTTTACGCCCGCCATTGTCCAGGCCGGGGAAACCAGCCTGATGGAAATTGACATCAAGAACAACGATGCCAACGTGGCGCTGACGCAGGTGGCGCTGGCCGACAATCCGCTGCCCGCGCCGCTTTCCGTAGCTTTGACGCCCGGTGTTGCGCTGACCAATTGCGGCGCGGGGGCGCTCTCCGGCTCGACGGACGCTGGCGTGAGCTGGCACGCTGTCGTGGCGGGAGATACCTCCCTGCGATTAACCGGCGCCAGCGTGGCGGTGGGGAAAACCTGCCAGGTCAAGGTCAATGTCAGCTCGGCTTCCACCGGCATATTAACAAATACCATACACCCGGTTGACCTGAGCACCTACCAGAAGGTGACCATCCCCTCGAATGTCAGCGCCAATTTGACGGTCAAGAATATCGAGATCAGCAAATCCTTCAGCCCGGTCAATGTCCAGGCAGGGGGCAGCAGCGTCGTGACGATCACCCTGACCAACCCGGATGCGGCGAATGATCTGACCAGCGTTGCCTTCACCGATACGCTGCTCACCAACCTGACGGTGGTTTCCGGCTCCGGCAGTCTCAGCGGGACGGGCTGCCTGGGGACGGTGACGGTGGATACTTCCGTTGCGGGAGCCATCTCGTTCAACGGTGGCACCATTCCCGCCGGGGGCGACTGTACCGTCACTGCCACCGTCAGCTCCGCAACGCCCGCCACCTACACCAACACGCTAAGCTGCAAAGACGGTGACCTGAGCTTTGACAAAAATGGCGCGGCTGCCAAACCAGGCTGCGCTGATGCCAGCGCCACGCTGACGGTTTATCCCACCGCCGAGGGCGTCTACGCGGTGAAGAGTTTCAGCCCGGTGGATATTGCGCCGGGCGGTTCCACCATCCTGACGATTAAAGTGACCGCCCCGGCGGATACTGATTTGACCAGTTTCACCGTCACCGACAATTTGCCCACCAATGTGACCGTCTTCTCTACCCCAGCCGCTACGCAGGATCAATGTGGGCCTGGCACTTTTGCCCCGGCTGCGGGCGCTTCCACGATTTCGTTGACCGGCGGCACCCTACTGAAGGGGAAAACCTGTACACTGACCGTACGGGTCACTTCGAGCACTTATGGCGACCACACCAACACCATCTCTCCGGCAGACATCACCAATGCCGAACCCCGCCACATCCCGAGCGCCATCTCCGCCGCGTTCAATGTGCGCGATATTGCGGTCAGCAAGAGCTTTGCCAGCAGTTCGGTCGGCAAAAACGGCATTACCCGACTGACATTGACGCTCACGAACACCAATTCCGTGCCGCTGACGGCCCTGGCTTTTACCGATACTTTACCCGGCACCGTCACCGATGGCTTGATTTTGGCCACGCCCGTCAATATGACCAACACCTGCGGCGGAACGGTCACGGCGACAGCGGGAACGCAAGCAGTCAGCCTGAGCGGCGGCACGTTGAGCGCCACCAGCAGCTGCGCCATCAGCGTCGATGTGCAGGGCACGAGTTCTTCCAACCCGGTCGTCACCACGAAATACACCAATGCCATCCCGATCGGCGGGGTGACCGGAAAGGTGAATGGCACCACCGACACCCAGAACTGGCACGCCGCCAGCGCCGACCTGACTGTGACCACGCCGGAATTCCGCATCAACAAGAAGTTTGACCCGATCCTGGTGACGGGGGATACCGCCTCGACCATGATCATTACCCTGGTCAACCCTGGCGGCACGCCGATAACTCAAATCGGCTTTACCGATACCTTCCCGGCGAACATGCTGCTGGCCAGCCCGCCCAATCCAACCGTGGGCAGTTGCGGCGGAGCGATTACGGCCACCACCGGGGGCAATACCTTCACCTTCAGCGGCGGATCGCTGGCTGGCGGCGCCAGCTGCACCCTGACCATCCAGGCTAAATTGGATGTCACCGGCAACCGCATCAACACCATCGCCGTAGGCGCCGTCTCCACGCGGCAGGGCGCCACCAATTCCCAGCCCACCAGCGCCACGCTGACCAATCTCTCCAGCATTGATCTGACGAAAAAATTCAGCCCCAACCCGGTCTCGCCGGGGGATGTCTCGCAGCTGACCCTGACCTTCAAGAAGGTCGGCATTGGCATCGGGCTGACCGGGCTGGGCGTTTCCGACACCCTGAGCGGCGGCCTGACGATTGCCAGCTCCCCGGCGCCGGTCAACACCTGCGGCGGGACGCTTTCCGCGCCAGCCGGGGGCACTCTCATCCAGCTCACTGGCGGCGTGATGGGCATCAGCACGACCACCTGCAGTATTTCCGTCAACGTGGCGGTCGACCCGACGGGCCTGCACAGCTATCCAAACTGCATCGGCCCCGGCTCGGTCAGTACAAATGAAGGCTACACCAACGTCATGGAAGCCTGCGATACGCTTGGTACCATTTTTGACCCGCCCTCCGGCATCAAAACTTTCAACGCCGCCGGGCTGCCGGAACTGGAATGGACGATGGTCTGGATTAACAGCAGCAATTCAGCCACCATCAACGCCCAGATCACCGACCCGATCCCGGCGGGCACCACGTATGTCTCCGGCAGTATCACCTGCGAGGCGCGCGGCAGTTCCACTACCACCACCTGCGCGATGAACGGCGGAAACGTCTTCTGGCAGGGCACGATTGGCCCGGATCCCGGTGCTACTGATGAAGCCGGAGCCGCCAATGAAGTCGTCATCGTGTTCCACGTCTCGGTGCCGGAGAGCATCAATCAGATCAATAACCAGGCCACCTCGCTGACCGATACCGACGGCGACGGCGATTTCACGGATGAAACCTCCCCGGTCGCGGCAGGGCTATCCAATGCGGCGCTGTGGGATCGCTTCGATCCGAATTCAAGTTCATCCGGTAAGGCCGGTAAAGACCGTGGCATAAAGGGTGTGACAATATTGCCCAAAACAGGTTTTGCGCCCAACGTCATGACGGCACTTGCCGAACAACCGGCGGATTATCACTACCTCGCCCTGGGTGAGCTGTGGCTGGAAATCCCGACTCTCGACGTCACCATGAACATTGTCGGGGTGCCGCAAACCGGGGAAAGCTGGGATGTCAGCTGGCTGTCGGATCAAGCGGGCTGGTTGCAGGGTACCGCTTTCCCCACCTGGCAGGGCAACAGCGGCCTCACCGGTCATGTCAGCCTGTCGAGCGGATTGCCCGGACCCTTTGTCGATTTGCAAAAACTAAAATGGGGTGACCAGATCGTCATCCACGCTTATGGACAGAAATATCGCTACGATGTGCGTTCGGTGAAATATATCAGCCCATACGCCACTTCGGTGCTGGCCCATAAATCCCAGCCCTGGATTACACTGCTGACCTGTAAAGAATACGATCAGGCCTCCGGCGCGTATCGGCTGAGAACAGCCGTCCAGGCGGTATTTATCAGCGCCAGCGCTGAATAGCGCCCCAGGGCAGCCTCGTTAATCAGAACCACCCACCGTAAGCTAAATAACCCTCAAATCGAGGGTTATTTAGCTTACGGCTTACTTAGAACGTGTTTAAGAATTCAATTTGCACGAGATTCTGAGCAAATTTCAGGCAAAAAATTAGCCGAACTGACTTGCCAGGAGCATCAGCCACAACTTAAGAAAATGTTTTGCCATCCGAA
>CAILYI010000180.1 GCA_903838415.1 uncultured Anaerolineae bacterium
CCAGGGCACCGACGATTACCACAATTTCGGAGACCACCATCAAAATCAGTGTGTTGGGCAGGCGTGAAAGGATGACATCCATGGCTGGCTGACGTGCTACCAGGGATTGCCCAAAATCGCCGCGCAGGACGCCTTTGCGCACCCCGTAGGTTTCGGCGATTCCATCACCATCCATATCCACTTTTGTCCAGTCATTACCCAGCAGCCAGTAAAAATATTGGACAATAACAGGTTTGTCCAAGCCCAATTGCCGTGACAGGCGTTCGCGATCATCCTTGCGCGTGACTGAACGGCCTCCCATGGTTGCCAGTGGGTCACCCATGTTTTGCATCATTACAAACAACACCACGCTGACAAGGAAAACCAGCGGAATGCCCTGCAGTAGACGTTTTATTATGTATCTGAGCATTATTTTTTATCCACCAGCAAATGTGGCGGGATGTTGCAGGTCGTTGTTTGACCTGCAACATCCCGGATAGTTTTAATGGTCGCGGATGACTATTTCAGAGCCCACGCAGTGATGTTATAAAACGGAGTTGCGCCAGAGAGTTTGACATCGGCCAGACGTTTGCCGACAGCCCAGATATCGGGATCCTGCCACATGCTAACCCAGTAAACCTTGTCGTAGACGATTTTGGAAATTTCCTGGAAGGTGGCGATACGTGCATTGGTATCCACTTCTGAAGCCTGCTTCTGGAAGAGCGCATCCAATTCCTTGTCACACAGGTATTGGGCGTTTACGCCCTGGGGCGATTCGTCGCTTGGGATTTCCGAGCACAGGAAGTAGGTAAAGTTGGGATCAGGGAACTGGTAGACATCGGACCATTCCATAATGTCCAGTTCGCCGGTGTACGCCGGGCCTTTGTCGGCATAGCTGGCAAAGAAGATGTCCGAGTCGTAGTTCAAAAGCTCAACCTTGATGCCCACATCCGCCAGCATTTGCTGAACGACAGCCTGGGTGCTCTGGCGAATCTCGCGAGTGGTGGTGCCATAGCGCAGGACGAGTTCCACGCCATCCTTATCGCGGGTGCCGTCGCCGTTGGAATCTTTCCACCCGGCTTCATCGAGCAGGGATTTGGCTTTAGCAGAGTCAAATGGATACGGTTTCAGCGCAGAATTCACGTAAGGTGAGTTATCCCAAAGACTGGCGCCGGGCTTGGTTTTGCCGAGCAGCAAATCCTTGGCGATTTTTTCGCGGTCTACCGCGTACACCAGTGCCTGTCGCACGCGCACATCCTGTAATGCGGGGTGCGCCTTCGGGCCCATGCTGATAAACCAGCCTTCGCTGTAGCCGGATTGAACCGTCACGATGCTGACGCCAGCCGCTTCAAGCGGAGGAATGTCAGGGTATGAGATGAAGATGCCCAGGTCGCCGTCTCCGGCTTTGAGGGCAGCCACCTGCGCCGCATCATCCGGTACGATTTTGATGAAAATCTCATCCAGCTTGGGTTTGTCGCCGAAATATTTGTCGTTGCGGACAAAGCGCAAGTACGAGCCGGATTCCCATTTGTCAAATTTGAATGGGCCGATTCCGGCGGTTGGCGCTTTATTCCAGGCTGCGTTGTCGAGTGAGCCGTCTTTGTCAAAGACAGGTTGCAGGACATGCTGGGGGATAATCCCATGGAAGAGTTGCAGCCAGGGTGCGAATGGCGTGGCGAAGGTCATCACCACCGTAAAATCATCCGGGGTTTCCAGGCTGACAATCTGGTCATACGGATAGGTCGTGGCAACTGCGTTTTTGGGGCTGGTATACATGGCGTAGGTGAATTTGAAGTCAGCCGAGGTCAGCTTTTCGCCGTCCGACCAAAGTACGTCATTGCGCAGCTTCAACGTCAACGTTTTCCCATCCGCAGAAATTCCGCCATTATCCATGCTGGGAATTTCTTTCACGAGCACGGGATAGGGCTTGTTTTGATCGTCATATTGCCAGGCCCAAACGTTCCAGGCCTGGTGCAGGATGGTCGAGAAAAACATATTGGTGTACAACGGACTCATCGTATCCGGTTCTTGGGTAAAGATCATGGTTGCAACTTTGGGCTCCCCAGTGCTGGCTCCCCCGGCACCTCCGCAGGCGGTTAGTGCCAGGCTGAGAATGGTTGTAGCGATGATGAGCTTAAAAATCAGTGCTTTTCTAAACATTGGTGCCTCCTCTTTGCTCTCAAATGGCGGGATTTTTGTTTATTTGCTGCAAGCTAATCGCATACTAGTTTTTTGATTGACCTCCTGGCAATTGCTGGGATATTTTTCAACGATAAGGAAAAGACATGGTTGCATCTCTAGTATATAACGAAGATGCATAAGGTCAAGAACCTTATGCATCTCAAAATCTCAGTCCAAGACTGGCAAGGTGTCCATCCCGGCTTTACGGGCCAGGTTTTCGACCATGCTGTGAAGTTCCTGTTCTTTGTCAGCGTCCATTTCCGGGCGTTTGTACTCAGACAGGAGTTGCTTTGTGCGGACTTTGGCGCGGGAAAAAGCGTCCGTGCCGCCTTCAGCCTGCCAGGCGCGCACCGAAGCCCGGTCAATGACCGCTGACGGTAGATATTGTTCTTTGGCGAACAGTTCGCGGGTAATTTTTTGCTTCAGGAAATCGCCCTTGAAGTTGATGCCTTCAAACATGGCGGTCGCCAGCGTCTCGGTCTGGACTTTCATCCCACCCAACAGCCGCTTGACCATGCCAATCGCTTCAGCGTCCATCACCAGTTTTTCAGGGCTTTGACAGGCCAGAAAATCCAGCATGCCCGCGCCGGAAATCATGTTGATCCCGGCCAGCGCGCCGATCATGGCTGTCAGGCCGCTTTCCAACCCGGCCTGAGCGTCAATCAGCTTGGAATCACTCGCGCCGAGATAAGCGTGGGTCGGCAATCCCAGTGATTTTCCGACCTGGGCATAGGAAGCATCGATCATGGCGGTTTCGATGGCGCCAAAGGGCGTGCTGCCCTTGCGCATGTCGAAAATGGCCGGTGCGCCGCCCCACACAATCGGGGCGCCCGCTTTTGCCAGCTGGTGGATGGCGATGCCGCTCAGGCATTCGGCGGCGTGCTGAACAACCGAGCCCAACAGGGTGACGGGGCCAGCTCCACCTGCCAGCGGCATCGAAACCATTTCGGCAGGGACGCCCGCCCGGGCCAGTTCGATCAAGTTCTGGGAGCCGAATTCACTCCAAATCAGCGGCGGCGAAGGGCAAACATCAAAGACGGCCTGCGGCTTCTCCGCCAGCGCCCGCCGATCGCCGGCAAA
Source organism: uncultured Anaerolineae bacterium (assembly GCA_903838415.1). GTDB lineage: Bacteria > Chloroflexota > Anaerolineae > Anaerolineales > Villigracilaceae > UBA5195. Next base: position 3,241 of record CAILYI010000180.1, read on the forward strand.
AATCGCCAGCATTTCGATCATGGTATCCAGCGTCTTGATTGAAAATGAGCCGGTCACGATCGGTTTGTTCGAGTGCAACAGCACCACGTACAGCCGGTACAGGTCGCCCACTTCTTTCGGGATTTCGTTGCAGACAATGGCGGTTGATTGGGCATCGTACTGCGGCAGCATATCCGCAATTTTGACCACGCGCGCCAGGTCATTGGCGTAGGACGGCTTGTGCTCAAAGGTATCAGGATCAAAGATGTGGACGCCTGATGAGCCCGGATCAAATTGGACAACATCGCCGCCATATGTCACGGATGGATTTCCCAGCCGGTCGTAGACGGTAAAGACATGCGGGACGGTTTCGAGCGCTTTTTCGACCACTTTTTGCGGAATCTTGACTACTTCACTATCCGCGCTGACTTGCGCCCCGGCCTCGGCCAGCAGCTGACGGGCTTCCGCCGACTGCACCTTGATACCGGGATTGAGCATCAACTGGTAGGCTTCGTCCAGGACGCGCCCAACCAATTCATCTGAAAGCAGTTCCATTTTGGGCTGCATGACTATTTCCCTTCCAGGGATGCAATGATTCTGCTCATTTCGGCAGAGATGTTTTTATCCAGTGTTTCCGGCTGATGGGTGGCGAGCGTTTTGCGTGCTTTTTCAAGCGCCCAATCGCGCGCGTCATCTTTTTTGTTTTCCCATTCAGAATACGGGCGGCGATCCATAAACTGGGGCAGGAAAATCTCGCGCATGTGTTTACGGGTATGCTTTTGGGTCAGGAAGTTGCCGCCGGGGCCTACATTGGCGATCGCTTCCAGCGCCAGGGTTTCATCATCCACGACAATGCCCTGCATGACCTTATGAATGATGGAGAAGATTTCGCAATCCAGCATCATCTCGGCATATGACCAGATGCGGCTGCCGTGCAGGAAACCGGCGCCCAGCAGCATGTCAGACATGACGATGCAGGCCATGAAGGTGGACAGGCTGTTTTCGAGACCGGCCTGCCAGTTTGGTTCCTTGGCGCCGGTGGCGAAAGAGCCCATTGAAAGCGGCATATTATAAAAATCGGAAAGCACGTTGGTGGCTGCGCCGTACAGGAAATCCTCCGGGCCGCCGCCGGTATAAGCGCCGTTGCGTAAATCGGAGGCGGTTTGCGCGGCGGCATAGAAGACCGGCGCACCCGGGTATGCCAGCTGGATGAGGGCCGCGCCAGAGATCACCTCGGCGTTGCCGACTGCCAGGTTTCCAGCCAATGTGGCTGGTCCGGTCGTCAGGTTGGCGGCCATGGTCATGAATCCGGTTGGGACGCCATGCTCGGCAGCGATCAGGGCCGCATCCAGGCTGCCGCCATCGTGTCCGAGCGGCGGGGCGGTGCACTGCATCAGCGAGAGAACCGGCCGACGGCGCAGTTCTTCCTTGCTCCCGGCAATGGTGATTGCCATCTCCATCGCGGCGCGCGCCTCGCGCTCATTGTAAACACTCTCCGTCTGCACATGCTTGGTGGAATTCTCCCAAACGGCCTTGATTTCGTGCAGTCCACGCGTTTCGGCGGGTTTATCCTGCGCAGAAAGCGCCACCCAGTGAAAACCGATTTCCTCAGTCGCATCGGCCAGGCGGGCAATATCGGCCACGTCCTTCAGTTCCGAAGTGCGTTTCTCGCCGGTATGGATGTCGATCACTTCCACGCCGCATCCATCTGTGCCCAAAAAGACGTGATTGCCGTCCATCAGGCAGTTTTGCTGCTCATCGCGCGCGCCCAGGGAAAAAGCTGGGGGCGCTTTTTTGAGCGCGTCTTCAATAATATGCGGTTTGGCGCGGACAATCATTTTGTCATAGTCAACCGTTGCGCCGTTGGCCGCCCAAATTTCCAGCGCGCGCTTGGATGGAAAGCGGACGCCGATATTTTCGATGATATTCAGCGTGGCATCGTGGATTTTTTGAACTTCTGCAGGCGTCAGGATGTTCAGGCTGAGTTTTGGATTGGTGATGGATTTGATATTTTTCGACATGGGTTTCTCCCACTCTCCTTTGGGGAGAGGCTGGGGTGAGTTTACGCCACGCCCATCAACGCTTTGGCGATGTTGACCGCGCCGATCGCGTCTTCGCTGTAACCGTCAGCGCCGATTTTTTGGACCCAATCCTTGGTGACAGGTGCCCCGCCAACCATAATCTTGAACTTTCCACGGATATTCTCTTTTTCCAATTCTTCGATCACTTCGCGCTGTTTGACCATGGTCGTGGTGAGTAGGGCGCTCATGGCAATAATATCGGCATTGACTTCGATCGCTTTGCCGATGATTTTGTCAATGGCGGCATCCACGCCCAGATCGTAGACCTGGAAACCGGAAGCTGAAAGCATTGTTCCGACCAGCGATTTACCGATTTCGTGAATATCCCCGGCGACGGTAGCCAGGACAACTTTCCCGAGCATTTGGCGCTCAGAGCCGCGCTTCTGCATTTCCGGCTCCAGAGCCAGGACAGCGGCTTTCATGGCTTCACCCGCCATCACTAATTCGGGAAGAAAGGCGTCACCACAACTGAAAGCTTCGCCTACCTGGTTGACGCCGATCACAAAGCCCGAGGTGATTGCCTCGAGCGGATCGACCCCGGCAGCGACGGCTTCATTAGCCAGTTCGACCGCCACATCTGAATCACCATCGATGATACTTTGGGCCATCTTTTGAAAAAGTTCGGCAGACATTGTTTTCTCCTCGTTTGGGGTTTTATGAAACTACGCTTTGGGATGGATTTCTTGAACGGATTGTTGCAAAATCAACAGCTTTTCTTTTTCAACGAGCAGCGATTTTGGAATTCCCAAATAACTGACCAATTCGTCGCCCAGATTCTTGATGTGCGTAATCACAGTTTGCGCAGCCAGTTCCGGGTATTGCGCGGAAATGGCGTCCACAATCGCCTTGTGTTCCTGGAATTCCTTGGTCAGGCTGGGCTGCAAAAGCTCCGGGTGGCGAAACATGTATTCGTAGAGCATCCAATCTGGGAATTGATGCGAGACTGTCTCGTACAGTCGGGTCATCAGCATACTTCCGCCAGCCGCGACAATGGCATGATGGAATTCCCGGTTCAATTGCATTTGAGCGGACATGTCATTCAGCGACATCAACGCTTCCGTTTTCTCCAGCAGGCTGACAAGCGCTTCAAGTTGTTCCTGTGTCCGGTTGCGCGCGGTCATGGCGACCGCGGAACTTTCCAAAAGCAGTCTCAGCGCATACGAATCGACAATTTCATCGGTCGTTAATTGCAATACGCGCACGCCGCGATAAGGGATTCGTTCTGCCAGGCCGGATGACACCAGAAGATCCAGGGCTTCGCGCACCGGAGTTTGACTGACGCCCAGTTGGGATGAAATATCTTCCTGGCGGAGCCATTCTCCCGGGGCATATTTCCCCGCGATGATGCGCGTGTGGATGACATCAAAGATTTCTTCTTTGAGTGACTTGCGTTCCAGCAGGTGGCTATCGCCGTCAAATCCTTGTTTTTTCTCTGCCATTATTCCTCGGAGTTCTGTTTATATATTATACATAATGTATGAATAATATAGCGAAACTGATGATGGGAACTTCGCGTTTCGATTTTCCATCTCTCTGGATGGATTGTTGGGAGAATTTCATCTTGACAAAATAATACCTATTCACTAAAATAGTTTCATACAGCAATAAAGAGTTTTATCTAATGAAACCAGAAAGCATTTCTCCGAAAACAAGATACAACGTCGAAGCCCTTTCGCGGGGCTTGGAAATTTTGTCGTTATTTTCAGATGAACGCCCGGCTTTGTCTTTTTCCCAAATTATTGGTTTGCTTGATCTCAATAAAAGCACCGTTTATCGCATGCTGGCGACTTTGGAATCCATGCACTTTTTGGAGCAGGACTCAGCCACGCGTCTGTACCGACCCGGTATCGGTGTGTTGAAGCTGGGATTTACCGCGATAAACTCCATGGAAGTCAGTCAGGTTGCGCACAATCACCTGGAAAAGCTATCGATTCAACTGGGAGAAACTGTCAGCCTGGCTGTGCTGGATGGTTTTCGGACCATCTATGTCGACCGGATTCGCAATCAGGCCATTGTCGGCGTGGTGCTGAAAATCGGATCGAGTCTGCCGGCGCACTGTTCCTCTTTGGGCAAGGTTTTACTGGCTGATCTGTCTGCCGCTGAGTTGGAGGCTTTGCTCGCGGAGCATCCGTTGACCGCTTATACCCCTCAGACGCTGACAACGCCGGAGGCTTTATATAAAGAGCTGGATGAGATTCGTCAGCGTGGATATGCTTTCGGTAACGATGAATTGGCCGTCGGGTTGAGGGCGGTTTCTGCTCCGGTTCGGGATTCGTCCCGTCGAGCGGTTGCAGCCGTCAATGTCACCGGTTTATCCGTCAATATGACTCAAGAGCGTATCGTCAACGAGGTGATTCCCGCGCTGGTGGAGACCGTCAGACAAATTTCAATTTCCCTGGGATATTCAACCATCTGATCGTTTAAAAATTTAGGAGACTGATATGGATTTCAATCTGAGCGAAGAACATTTGCAAGTTGTGAAAGTTGTCCGAGATTACTGCCGCAAGGAAGTTGCCCCTGTGATCAAAGAAGCTGACCGTACCCAAACCATGCATCCGAGTATTTTGCAGCGGATGGGCGAGCTGGGGATTTTGGGAATCTGTGTTCCTGAAAAATATGGTGGTCAGGGATTTGATTACATCACCCTGGGCCTGGTTTGTGAAGAACTGGAAGTGATGGATACTTCCTTGCGCGTGATTATGTCAGTGCACATGGGCTTGAACAGCCTGGCGCTGTTACAGTGGGGCACCGAAGAACAGAAACAGAAATACCTGGTTCCGCAGGCTAAAGGCCAAAAGTACGCCATGTTCGGTTTGACGGAACCCGGCGTGGGCAGCGATGTGGCCAATATGGCATCCACCGCTCGCCGAGATGGGGATGATTACATCCTGAATGGCGAAAAAATGTGGATTTCACTGGCTTCCAAGGCGCATCACATCCTGTGGGTGGCGCGCACCAACCCGGAACGGTCCGATCCGCACGATCAGCTTTCTGCCTTCATCGTGGAAGCGGATTGGCCGGGAGTCTCTCGCGGGGATATCCACGGGAAATTGGGCGTGCGCGCTGGTTCGACGGGCTGGGTCAATTGCCAGGATGTGCGCGTCCCGGCCGCCAATCGACTCGGCGAAGAGGGCGAAGGCTTCAAGATTGCCATGTCATGCCTGGATAACGGTCGCTACACGGTCGGCGCCGGAGCGGTTGGATTGATCCGCGCCAGCCTGGAAGCCAGCATCAAGTATGCTGGTGAGCGTAAAGCCTTTGGCAAGGAAATTGGCAAACATCAACTGGTGCAGCAAAAAATCGCCCGCATGGTGCGCGACTATGAAATGGGCCGGCTTCAATTGCTGCACGTAGGCTGGATGAAAAACCAGGGTTTACGAAATACGAAGGAAACTTCCCTGCTTAAGTGGTTTGCTACCGATGCCTCCTTTGAGGCCGCCAATGAGGCCATCCAGATTCACGGCGCGTATGGCTACAGCGATGAGTATGACGTGGAACGCTACATGCGCAATTCGCGCGGCGCGGTGATTTACGAAGGCACCAGCGAAATCCATCAATTGATGCAGGCCGGATATGCGTTGGGCTACCGCAGCGACAGTCCGCTGCGCTGTGAACTCCCGGCTTACGACGAGAATCTCTGGCATTCCTGATGACCTCCGCGGCCCTGGCAGATGTGCGCGTGCTTGACTTTTCGAGGGTGCTGGCTGGCCCTTATTGCACCATGCTTCTGGCTGATTTCGGCGCGGACGTTATCAAAATCGAAAATCCTGATGGCGGCGACGAAACTCGTCAGTGGGGGCCGCCCTGGCAGGATGACCTGAGTGCCTACTACCTGAGCATTAACCGCAACAAGCGCAGTCTCTCGCTCGATTTGAAACAGCCCGAAGGTCTGGAGATCGCCCGTCAGCTGGCCGAAAAGGCCGATGTCGTTGTCGAAAACTTCAAGGTCGGCACGATGGACAAGTTTGGCCTGGGCTATCAGCATCTCGTGCAGAAAAATCCCGGTCTGGTGTATTGCAGCCTGACCGGCTACGGCCAAACCGGTCCTTACAGTGCGCGCGCCGGGTACGATTTCATCATCCAGGCTGAAGCCGGGTTGATGTCCATCACTGGCCCGAACGAAGGCCCGCCCTACAAAGTGGGAGTGGCGATCGTCGATATCACCGCTGGAATGTACGCCAGTCATGCTATTTTGGCTGCCCTTCATCATCGCCAAAAAACCGGCCAGGGACAGTATGTCGACGTGGCCTTGTTTGATGCGCAGTTGGGTTGGCTGGCAAATGTGGCCCAAAACTACCTTGTTTCGGGGAAAAACCCCGTTCGTCATGGCAATGCGCATGCCAACATTGTGCCGTATGAAATTTTTGAGACTTTGGATGGATTTTTGGCTTTGGGCGTGGGCAACGACCGGCAGTATCAACGCTTATGTGAAGTTGCCCAACGTCCCGATCTGTGGGCCGACTCCCGTTTTCAAACCAATCCCGGCCGCGTGGAAAATCGACAGGTGCTCATTCCGCTGTTGCAGCAGGTTTTTCGCGCCCGGGCCACTGACGAATGGCTGGCCTTGTTGAATGAGCTGGGCATTCCGGCCGGGCCGATTAATAATATTCCGGCAGCTTTGAGTCACCCCCAGGTGCCGGAACGGAACATGCTTCAGGAAGTACAAATAACCGGCGGAAGCACGGTCAAACTGATCGGACCGGTAGCGAAGCTTTCAGCTACACCCGCTCAAATTGTCAGTGCGCCGCCCCGGCTGGGTGAACATACCCGTCAGATTTTGAGCACGGAATTGGGCTTTACTTCCGCTGAAATTGATGAACTGGCTCGCAAGGAAGTGGTTTCCTGATGTAAGTGAGTGACAAAAAGCTGGCGCTTATTTGTCACTCACTTTTCCATTTATTTCGCCCGTGCCAGGTCAGCACCCATTTTTGTGGATTGGATAGATATTCGCGTCCGTTCATTTTGTGAATCGGGGCATTATGCGGCGCTTCCCGTACCAATTCCGGTTGGTGGTAGGCTTCATCAGCGATCTGCGCCCAGGCCGCGGCATAGGCGTCAATATCCCGTTTGGAATAAGATTCGGTCGGTTCGAGGGTGGCGGGTTCCGGTACAACGTGCGGATGGTGGCTAAGAAAGAAGTGCATGGCGTAATCTGCGGCGCGATTGGCAAGCTCGATCACGCTCAGGTTGGTTTCGCGGGCCAGTTTTTCCCAGCTGTAGCGCACCTGATCAATGCGCGGATGGCCGGTTTCGAAAGGCGCGCTCACGCCGGGGATTTCAAGGATTTTCTTCAGCAGGTAGTTATTGTTCAATACCGCAATTTCAGATACTTCGCGCAAGCCCTGTGGCCCCAGCGCCATGATCCACGCATACGCGCGGACAAAATTGGCAGTCACGCCATAAAAACTGCCCACTTTGCCGATCGAATCAGGCTGGTTGTAATCCAGAAAATAGTTTTTGCCATCAAAGCCAACCGTGGGGGCTGGTAGGAAAGGCGCCAGCGCGGCGGTGACGCAGCTTGCCCCGCTGGCCGGTCCGCCTGAGGCGTGGGGCGTTGAAAAAGTTTTGTGCAGGTTGAAATGACACAGGTCAAAACCGGCCTCGCGGGCGCGCGCAATTCCCAGCAGGCCATTGGCGTTGGCCTGATCGTAGGCGCACAGCCCGCCCGCCGCGTGGATAATTTCAACAAACTCGCGGACGTGCGGGTTGTAAATGCCGGTATCGTCCGGGTTGGTGATCAGCATTCCGGCAGTTCGCTCAGAAACGGCGGCTTTCAGCGCTTCCAGGCTGGGATAGCCATTGGCCTCCGGATACAGCGTGATGACCTTGAATCCGGCTGTGCTTGGTGCGGCGGCGTCAGTGGGATGCGAAAAAATTGTGGTGATGATTTCGTCGCGCTGAAAATCGTCGCGTTTGGCATGGTAGGCGCGCATGATGGCAATATTGGCGTAAATCGCCTGCGAACCGGCCCGCGGTTGGAGCGAAACCGCATCCATGCCCGAAATTTCCTTAAAGAAACCTTCCAGCCGGTAGATAATTTCCAAAATCCCCTGCACCGTGGATTCAGCTTGCAGCGGGTGCAGCGCGGCAATTTTCCGCGCTAAATGCTCATTGACTGGCGGGTTGTATTTCATGGTCGAGGTCGCCATACCAAAATCCGCCACCAGCCCGGCGCCCAGATTTTCCTGTGAAAGCCGCAGGTAATGCCGCATAATTTCCACTTGCGAAATTTCAGGCAGCGCGGGACGGTTTTTCCTGCGCATTTGAGCGGGCAGCCGCGCGGACCACTCCGCACCCAACGCCTCGCTGTTTTCCGCTTCGAAGGGCGGAATCAACACTCCACGCTCGCCCACGCTCCCCAAATCGCACAGCAGCGGCTCATTCCAGCGGGCCTGATGAAATTGACGTGTGCTCATGCCAGCACCTCTGCCAGGGCGCTCACCAGATGGTCAATATCGTCCCTGGTGTGGATTTCTGTCACGCAATACAGGGCATGCTGTTGAAATTGGGGGAAATCCCGGCTGAGATCAACTCCGCCGAAAATGCCGCGTTCCAATAAAGCGGCGTTAATCTCGCTGACAGTTTTCCCGCTGCCTGAAAAATCGACCAAAAATTCCCGAAAATGCGCGGCGCCCGGAAAATGGATCGCAACTCCTGGCAACTCCGCAAGCTTCTGGATGGCATATTCCACGCGCTGGGCAATGGCTGTGCCCACCTCCGCCATGCCTTGCGGTCCCATCAGCGCCAAGTAAACTCCGGCGGTGATCGCCCATAGATTTGCCATCGTCCCAACCCATTCCTTGCCATTTTCGCGCGCATAGAAGGAAGTCCGTTCCGCGGCGACCTCGCCAAAACCATATTCTCCCGCCACTTTGGTGGGCACCAGCCCCAGGATGCGGTTGGGATATTCCAGCACGTACTTTTCTTCGTCCCGACTGGCAATGTAACCAGCCTGTCCGCCTCCAAACTGCGGATGAATGCCCAGAGATTGGATGTCGCCGCAGACCAAATCTGCGCCATAATCAGCCGGGGGCGTGAGCATCCCCAGCGAAATAGGATCTGCACCGACGATGCACAGTGCGCCGTTTTGATGGGCCAAATCCGCAATGGCTTGTCCCTCCGTTTCGATGACGCCAAAAAAGTTCGGATTATCGAAATAGATCGCCGCTGTTTGGGATGTTAGCGCCAGTTTCAGCCGGGCAAGATCAATCAGACCGGTTTTTGGATCGAAATCGATCATTTTGAAGCCGAAAAGATGCCCGTTATACTCGCGAATTTTGGAAAGTTTTTCCGGTTGGATGGCACCACTGATCAGAATTTCTTTGCGTTTGGTGATGTTGGCGGCCATTCGCATGGCGGTGGCGGCCGCTTGCAGGCCGTCGTAAGTCGGCAGGTTGACCACTTCCATGTTGAGCAGATCGCCCATCATGCTGGCATATTCAAACAGCGCCTGCCAGCGACCGTGATCCTCGTAGGCTTTGCCAGAATAGGCTGTTAGGAATTCGTTGCGTGAATTCACCTCGTCGCACACGGCTGGAATGAAATGGCGGTAGCAGCCAGCCCCCAAAAAACTGACACAATCCTCTGTCGAGATGTTTTTGCTCAGAATCTTGCCGACATGCTGGCTCAGAGAAAATTCTGAAAGCAGCGGCGCCGGTAAATTTAGAGGACGATGCAGCCGCAGTTCTGCCGGGATGGCGCTAAAAAGCTGTTCAGCCTCGGATAAACCGAGTTCCTCGAGCATTTCCTGTTTCATCTTTGGGGTTGAGTTGGGGATGTAGGGATAGATCACAGGCTGACTTTGCGACATTTTGATTCTCCAGAAATTGTTTTTGGCTTCTTGAGAGCAAGGGTTATGCCGAGAGTAGATTAAATTCAACAAGCGCCCTGGCTTTGCTACAGCTCTGGCAGGGAACGCCTGTCTTTGGATCGTTTTCCGGTTGGTTTAGTACAGCGGTAAATCTGGATTTACTTCCCTGGCCCAGGCGTTGATGCCGCCTTGCAGGTTTTTGACTCGTCTGAAACCGGCGCTAACCAGGAGTTCCAGCGCGCGGGCTGAGCGCGTGCCGCCCTTACAGAAGACGACCATTTCCTTGGCCGAATCCAACTCCGACAGGCGCGCAGCAAGAGTCCCCAGCGGGATGTTTATGGCTCCCGGCAGCGCGGAAATGGCCAGTTCGTGCGGTTCGCGCACATCCAACAAAACGGGCAGGGGGCTCTCTTTTAATCGGGAGGCAAGTGTCGGGGCGTCGATGTCCCACTCAGCCCCGGCGGAGCCGTTTTCATGGTCGTGTCCGGGGACGCCGCAAAATTCCTCGTAATCGATTAATTCTTTAATGTCCGCATTGGGGCCGCATACCCGGCACTTGGGATTTTTCTTGAGTGTGACGAAATCGAAGGACATGTCGAGGGCGTTGTAGAGCAGCAGCCGGCCAATCAGCGAGTCGCCGATGCCCAAAATGAGCTTGAGCGCTTCCGTGGCCTGAATGGTGCCGATGGTTCCGGGCAGAATTCCGAGCACGCCGCCTTCGGCGCAGGATGGCACCATGCCGGGCGGGGGCGGTTCGGGGAACAGGCAGCGGTAGCATGGGCCTTCCTTGGCGTAGAAAACGCTGGCCTGACCATCAAAGCGGAAAATGGAGCCGTAAACATTGGGCTTGCCCAGAAAAACGGCCACATCGTTTGAAAGATAGCGCGTGGGGAAGTTATCGGTGCCATCGATGATGATATCGTAGTCGGCGGCGATGCTGAGAGCGTTGGCAGAGGTAAAAGGCTGGTTGTAAGCTTCCACCTGGATGCCGGGATTTAAATCCAGCAGGCGAGATTTGGCGCTTTCGACTTTCAATTTGCCGAGGGTCGCCGTACCGTGGACGATTTGGCGCTGCAGGTTGGATTCGTCTACTGTGTCATAATCTACCAACCCGATGCGCCCGACGCCAGCTGCCGCTAAATAGAGCGAAACGGGCGAACCGAGGCCGCCCGTGCCGATCACCAGTACCGACGCGGCTTTGATTTTGCGCTGACCCTCCAGCCCAACTTCAGGGATGAGTAGATGCCGGGAATAGCGTAGGATTTCTGCGTGGGAAAGTTCAGTCATGGGTTATCCGCCAGAGATGGATGGGATCAGGATGATTTTATCGGCCTCAGCTACGGGCGTTTCTATTCCGCTTAAGGCTTTAATGTTGTTTTCGTTGACAAATAAATTGATATGCCGCCGGACTTTTCCGACCGAATCGAAGATATGAAAGCGCAGTGACGGATAGCTCGTCACTGCGTCTTCCAACGCCAGGGCAATGGTTGCGCCGTTGACGGTTATTTCAGTTTGCCCGTCCAGGTAAGTCTTCATCAAGGCGGGTACTTTTAGGGTCGGCATGCGGTAAGTATACCGGAAAATATTTGGGTACGCTACTTTTCAGCCGGTTCGATGTGCTCAGATCGCGAAGTCGATTCCCTCCCAGGATTCATTTTTCACCGGGGTGTGAATGTGGTGCGGCTCGGCGGCTGAGTGTCCCTCGATCTGATTTTCAAGGTCATCGACACGCTGCATCAATTCTTTTAAAGTTACGCCGATGATATCCGGCAGGGAAGTGTGATTCAAATCTGGAGCGTCTGTCGCCAGGTGCGGCTGGGAGCGTTTGACTACCTGACCGGGCACTCCGACCACGACCGAGTTATCTGGCACACTCTTAACCACGACCGCATTCGCGCCGACGCGACTGTCTGCGCCGATGTAGATATTTCCCAGCACTTTGGCTCCGGCACCGATCGTGACCCGATCTCCGATGGTGGGATGGCGCTTGCCTCTGCTGAGGTTGGTGCCGCCCAGCGTGACTCCATGATAAAGGGTCACGTCATTGCCGATTTCAGCCGTTTCACCGACCACTACGCCCATCCCGTGATCGATGAACAATCCGGAGCCGATCGTTGCGCCGGGATGGATTTCAATCCCGGTCAATCCGCGCGCCAATTGGGAAAACCAGCGCGCCGGGAGTTTTGCATTGTGAATCCATAGCCAGTGCGTGATGCGATGAATCCAGACCGCATGCAGGCCAGGGTAGAGCAGCAGAATCTCCAGCGATGAGCGCGCCGCCGGGTCACGTTCGAGCGCTGATTTCACGTCCCGACGGATCATGGCGAAGTAGCCAAAGATTCCATTATATTTGGTTGAGATTCTCAGCGATTGAGTAGCCATTTTTTCCTCCAATAAGCCCCTCTCCCGTTGAAGGGAGAGGGGCAGGGGTGAGGGTTAATCTGCCAAATTTGCATATAAAGGCGTACTGAGATATCGCTCTCCGAAAGAGGGGATGATGATCACGATCAATTTGCCTGCGTTTTCGGGGCGATTCGCCACCTGAATGGCGGCCCAGGTTGCCGCGCCGGACGAAATCCCCACCAGCAGGCCTTCTTCCTTGGCCATGCGGCGCGCGGTTTCCATTGCGTTGTCGTCGGTAACGCGGATAACTTCGTCGTAAATCTGGGTGTTCAGCACATCTGGAACAAAACCTGCACCTATGCCTTGGATTTTGTGCGGACCCTTGGCGCCGCCAGAAAGGACGGGTGAAGCATCCGGTTCGATGGCGATCGCCTTGAAGGACTGCTTGCGTGCCTTGATGACTTCGCTGATGCCGGTGATTGTTCCGCCCGTGCCAATGCCGGAGATGAGAATATCCACCTTGCCGTCGGTGTCGCGCCAGATTTCCTCCGCCGTTGTCCGGCGGTGAACTTCAGGGTTGGCTGGATTCTTGAATTGCTGTGGCAGGAAGTATTTTTCCGGTTCAGCTTCGGCCATTTCGGTGGCGCGCTTGATCGCTCCACCCATCCCTTCGGCGCCAGGAGTCAGGATCAATTCGGCACCATAGGCGCGCAGCAGCATGCGGCGTTCTTTTGACATCGTTTCCGGCATGGTCAGGATAATCTTGTAGCCTTTGGCGGCTGCCACCATGGCCAGCGCGATGCCAGTGTTGCCGCTGGTCGGTTCCACGATGGTTTTATCCTTGGTCAGCACGCCAGCTTTTTCAGCGGCATCAATCATCGCGAAGCCAATGCGATCTTTTACGCTGTGAGCTGGGTTGAAAAACTCCAGCTTGGCAACCACTTCTGCCTTTGCGCCGCCAGTGATGCGGTTCAAGCGCACGAGCGGGGTATTGCCAATCAAATCTGTCACACTATTCGCGATTTTCATGTTACCTGTTCCTCCAATGGGTGAATTATATATTTTGAATTAAGGGATGATGGAAATTAAAACGCAGCCAACTGCTAATATAAAAGGACGGCGATCGAACGCCATGTGATTTTTTTCACATGCGGAGTTCGACCACCGTCCTTCAAGCAATTGGCTGCGAGAGTGTCTGATTACAGGGCGGTGGTTACGAACCCCGCCCTAGACACGAGCAATATTTGTTGTTTGATGTTGTTTTCATATTTCCTATTTTACAGCTTTACACTTAAAAGTCAAGTCAATTCGACAATTATTATCACAAATCTAATAAAAATCAGGGAGCGTAATTCGCTCCCTGATTTTTATTGCCGGGTAGAGAAGAAGGCTATTCTTCTTTCTTCGCTTCCATTTCTTTCTTGTGGGCTTCCATGATCGGCTGCGCCAGGTGAGTCGGGACTACGTCGTAGTGATCAAAGTCCATTGAGAAGTAGCCGCGTCCACCAGTGATGGAGCGAAGTTCGGTGGTGTAACGGAGCATTTCAACCAATGGAACATGTGCGTTAACGGTGGTGTTTCCACGCTCAGATTCGGTGCCTTGTACGCGTCCGCGTCGGGTGTTCATGTCGCCCATTACATCGCCCATGTTTGAATCTGGGACAGTGACATGGACATTCATGATCGGCTCAAACAGCACCGGGCCAGCGTCGTTGACGGCGAGTTTGAAGGCTTCGCGACCGGCGGTTTCAAAGGCGATTGGTTTTGAGTCAACCGGATGTTCCTTGCCATCGTAGACGATGACGCGCACATTGCTGAGCGGATAACCTGCGAAAACGCCCTTCTCCATCGAAGCGCGGATGCCCTTTTCAATGGGTGGCAGGTATGATTTTGAAAGGCTCATGCCGACCAATTCATCGGTAAACTCAAAATCACCTTCCATATAGGGTTCAATGCGCAGGTGGACTTCGCCAAACTGGCCGGAGCCGCCCGATTGCTTCTTGTGCCGGTATTGAGCGGAGGCTTTGCGGGTAATGCCTTCGCGATAAGGAACCTTGGGTTCGTCGATGACCAGACCGACCTGAAATTTGCTCTGCGCGCGGCGAATGGCTACGTCGATGTGTTGATCGCCCATCCCGGCTAGGATGGTTTGTCCGGTGGCGTGTTCGTTGTGCCAGGTGAGAGTCAGATCTTCTTCGCACAGACGAGTCAGCGTGGGGGAAATCTTGGCAGCATCAATCTGGGTCTTGGGATGAACAGCTACCCGGAACAGTGGGGATGGGTACTTGGGGACGTCAATGGTAATTGGGTGGTTCTTTTCGCACAGAGTATCGCCGGTTGCTGTCACGCTGAGCTTGGACACTACCGCAATATCGCCTGCATGCACGTTCTTAATCGCGATTTGTTCTTTGCCGCGCTGGATATGTAGGCCACCCATGCGTTCGTCGAGACTCTTGGTGTTATTCCACAAGTGCATGTCAGCCGTCATGACGCCGGAAATAACCTTGAAATAGGTCATTTTTCCAACAAAAGGATCTGCTGTTGTTTTCCAGACATACAAGGCCGATGGGCCCTTGTCGCTTTCGTGCAGTTTTTCGTCACCATGATTGCCATGCACAACGATATCAGGATGTTCGGAAGGCGCTGGCATGAAATCGATAATGCCATCCAACAGCGGGGCGATGCCTTTTTCGTGACCGGCGGCGGTGATAAAGACTGGAATGAACGAGCCGCTCATCACCACATCTTTCAAACCTCGCAGCAGTTCTTCGCCGCTCAGTTCGCCAGTTTCGAGATATTTCTCCAGCAGCGCATCTTCGCCTTCAGCTGCAGCTTCGATCAGGACGTGGCGCGCTTCATCAACTGCGGACTGAAAGTCAGCCGGAATGTCGATTCCCGCTTTGCCGTCACCGGCATACGCCTTCATGTGGATCAGATCGATCACGCCTTTGAAGTCCAGCTTCTCGCCCCACGGAATTTGTACTCTTACCAGGCGGCGATTGGCCGCATTGGCGAAAGTTTCCACAGAAGCATACGCTTTTTCAAAATTGGCGTTTTCGCGGTCCATCTTATTGATGACGATAAAGCGCGGCAGGTTGAACTGGTCGGCATAGTTCCAAGCCAGTTCGGTGCCCACTTCAACGCCTGACACAGAGTCGATCAGGATAATCGCGCCATCAGCCACGCTTAATGCCGAAATCATTTCACCGACAAAGTCCGTGAAACCCGGCGCATCGAGCAGGTTAATCTTATGGTCACGATATTCTAAGGGCAAAACACTTGTGTACAGCGAAATCTTGCGACGGATTTCTTCTTCGTCGTAGTCAGAGACGGTAGTACCATCCTCAACTTTGCCCAGGCGAGTGCTTCCACCTGTATAACGAAGAAAAGCCTCCGCCATCATCGTTTTGCCGGCACCCCCGTGGGCTACCAGTGCGATGTTACGGAGGTGTTCAGTTGTGTACTCTTTCATGGAGATCTACTCCTCGATGAGATTTGGGTGTTTATTATTAGAAAAAAGATAGCAGTGGGCTAAATTCTAAAAGAAGTCTGTATAATTGTCAAAGTGTTAAATGTCATGAAAGTTGTCATATACGGCAATTAAAATCCCCGCAATGAGAAATCCCAGTATAACCCAGGAATCGAATTTTGATGTCATTTCTGCGCCGCATAACCTTCAATTTACGGTAAATCAAAGCATTATATCCGATTCCTGTATCTGGGTGTTAATCAGTACCACTATCCCCTATATATGGTGGTTTGTGCATATTGTTAGTGCTTTTTTAATCATCCCATCCGATCTATAAACTGTAGGGTTACTGTAGTAAATCGTGGGAATTAAACGAGACACCCGCTGTTCAAGCAGCGGGTGTGGAGTGAAGAAATCTGTACTCCGGGTAATTTGGTGCCATCAAGAATTTATTTTATCATAAATTTCCTGCCCTATTGTTCTGGTAGCCAGGTCGCTCATCTGTGCGCTGGTTGTGGTTGTTGCGGACACTGTGGTAACTCTGATTTCAGGTCAGACTGTCCGCGCACCTGCCCATCGCATATGGATGGGACTGCCGCACCTTACGTCTTATTTGCCGGGATGCCCTCGCTGTACCAGAACAATAGAACATTAATTCTATTTTATCATGAAGATTTTGATTGCCCAATTCCAAACTTGGCTTTGATCGCTTCTCGTCTTTCGGGCCACGAAGGTTCTTTGATTTTCTGTTTTGTTTGATGTCTACGCCATTCTCGCATGGCGATCGCGCTATAAACAGGATAGCAAGCTCTTGAGTGAAGCTTGCTATCCTGTCTTGCAAAATTACCGCAGCCACAAGCACAGAGATTATTACTGAGTGGCCTATCTTCTAGACGAACCTTATCAGACATTGGCATAGTTTATAAATGATTTCTCTCTATGCTATGCTTACTGGATGTAATCCACGTCTTTGAGCTGCTTCGCGGATAATAAGACGGATGGTTTCTGATTCCGTTTCATGGTGTTCGAACTCACGGATTTTGCAAAGCAATTCATACTCGTATTCGTTGACACGATATCCTTTTACGGAATCGTGAATGCTGATGTGTAAAACATGGGATTTTTGAACGGGCACGATAAATCTCCTTGAGAAAAATATTAATTACGAAAACTGGCAAGATATTCGCTTGTCAACCTGGCTGCTTCGGCTCCGGTGTTAATAAGAAACTTGTTATTACCAATTGATAGCGAAAATGTAAATAAGGGATAGAACTTCGATGATGGATGATATGAAAAATCAATCCCAATCACATGTTTCAGTTGCAAATAAATGATGTGGAACCAACTGTCATATCCTGCAAGAATACGAAACCAGAAAACGAATCCAAGCACCCCGACATAACCATCAAGTAAGCGATGCTTTGTGAAGAACTTTATGATGTTGTTGACGATGTTCATTTTTGTTCTCTCCATGCATCTGGAACCGTACCTTGAAATTGACGACAGCCACAGGATGCGTAAACGCATCTACCAACCTGGGTTAGTTTTGTGACTTGCTTTCCGCAAGTGAAACATACATCAGTTTCGCGTTTACAGAAAGCGTTCACCCATTCCAACCAATCTTTTACCAATGCATCCATAACTTCGGTATCATCGCTCATGACTTAGGCTTCTCCTTCTGATGTTCTTGTTACCCACTTATCATAACCACCGCATCGTAGCTGGCGACATCGTGCACACTCGTGGCCCCAATTCTGGTCTTTGTATCTTTCTTTTGGTAATCCGCGCTCAGCGGCGTCAATGCCGGTATCCTGAAATGACGCAATAATTACCCCACAAGAATCACAGATCAAATCGGCCGTTACCTTTTTTCCAACAACACTAATATCGACACTCATAATTTCACCTCCAGCGCAGCGCGGACCTCTAAATACGCAGCGACTTGCACGCAATCGGGTTTATGATCGCCAGTATCTTCATTGTCTACGCCACCGCAGTAGTAACACATCCCTGTCTCCTCTTCCATCACGTCATCTCGAAGTAACGGTAATGCTAATTTCAGCGCCTCCCGCAGCCGCTCAATCTCTAAGCGCAACTTAGAGTTCTCGGTAATTGCCTTATTGCCTTTTTCGACTTCGGCTTTCAGCGCCACGTTGTTTCTAATAGCGACTTCAAAGTCATTCAAAATACTAGCGATTTCAGTTATTATTCTAGGTTCAAGTACAACTGATTTTCCAGCAACGTCCATTAACGCGGAAATAAATTCACTATGCACATTCATTTCGTCACCTCCAGCGCGGCGCGGGCAATATCCTTACAATCAGAAAGTACTCCCCAAACACTGTTGCATCCACTATCTTCAACACTGCCCACTTCGGCGATTTTTTCCAGCGCCACTCGCAGTTTGTCAATTTCGGCTTTCAGCGCGTCCTCGATTGGTCTAGTGTTCCAGACTTTCTCAGAATCTGCCCTGGTCATCATGCGGAAATCTTCCTTATCCATCTTCGCAATCTGATTTGCCGGATACCTATCCAGCCACACCCAGGAACTGCAAGCGGAGCATTTCTGACAACGCATCCAACGAGCATCATTTATGCTTTCGTGCTGAATCTCTTTCCAGTCACTTTGTCCGCAGAATGGGCAAGATATTAGCTCAGTCATTTTTCACCATCAGCGCCTCCCGCAGCCTGGCGTTCTCGGATACGAGACGCCAACATTGATATTTGCTCCGCCATTCGTGCTATTTCAACGCGCAGGCTTGTGGCGGTTTTTTCTTCATCTTCTGCCGCGATAATAAGATGCGTTGCGATGTAATCTAACTCATCTGCTAATTTATCTTTCGGTCTTTTTGCCATGCCGCCACCTATCTGTATTTTTTCTGTTAAACATAATGTCTCCTTTTTTACTTTCTATTCTTCAAGGCAATACCAAGACGCTTATGTTCTTCATAAGCGCCCCACAATACGACGACCGCCGCAAATAAGTGGGTCAAAAAGAATTCGCATTTACACTTCATGCTTCGCTCCTTCTTTTGTTTCATCGGGTTCTTCTTTTTCTGGTAAGTGGAATTGAGGGCAATAGCAATACTCCCAATCCTTGACTATTTCTTTCAAACAACGACCTGCCTCACCCTTGAGAGATGAGGCATGGTCGTATTTGGAGTGACCACAAATAACACAAACAGGTCTGCTCACCGATGAGTACCGCACTCGGAACATTCAATCCAGTTCTCGGGTTGACGCGCTCCGCAGTTGTGACACTGGTTTTTGTTGAAGTTCTTGGGCCGGTTTACTACCGGAGCAGCAACTTGCATTTCCCCTTTCGGAGTCTTTCCATCAATGCAAATGTGAAACCGATCTTCGACCATCTGGGCACCACAGAAATAACATTTCATAGCAGCTCCTTTTCCCGCGAGGGAATTTGTGATAAATACTCGCGTCGCATTTGTTTGACGAGAGTTGGCAATTCGGCTTCGATCCTGTCTAGCCATTCCAGCACTTTCTTTCCTTCATGCAGGTACAGGTCGTTGGCGCACTTTTTGAAATCTTCATCATCGCCCCGACCACAATCAGGATGACAAGCGGTGTGCAAGAGATTGCTGTTTTCTGGTACCAGGATCAAACAAGCCTTGTCGATACTTCGTATCATTCCACGAGTGATGATGCTCTCGTGTATTTCTCCACCACCAATGATGGCTTTTCCGCACAGGCAGCACGTTGGGTACGTTCCAATCCCAGGAATATATTTACGGCGCCTTCG
>CAILYI010000181.1 GCA_903838415.1 uncultured Anaerolineae bacterium
ATACCAAGAGGAGGTCATTTCGGATGGCAAAACATTTTCTTAAGTTGTGGCTGATGCTCCTGGCAAGTCAGTTCGGCTAATTTTTTGCCTGAAAATTGCTCAGAATCTCGTGCAAATTGAATTCTTAAACACGTTCTAAGAAAGATACAAAATCCGCAAAAGCCACACTAGGAAAAGTGATCGGCTTCCTGCCCGATGACAACCCGCCGATTGGCGCTACTTTGAGCCTCGGCTTCCAGCAGTTTCTGACGATGTTCCCCGCCACGGTTTTGGTCGCCATCCTGACCAAGTTCGACGTGGGCATCACGTTGCTGGCTTCCGGTTTGGGGACAATTATCGCCTTGCTGGTCTCCAAGCGCAAAATCCCAATGTACTACGGCTCATCGTTCTCCTATATCGCCGTCGTCATCACCGTAATGAGCAAATTTGCTCCGACCTGTTTCAGCGATCCGGCCCAGTTCTATTGCCCGGAAGGCGTCAAGATTGTTCAGGTTGGCATCATCCTGACAGCGCTGTTTGAAATCGGCATCGGGTTCCTGATCATGCGTATCGGCAAGGCTGCCCTCGACCGCGTGTTGCCGCCCATCGTCACCGGTTCAATGGCCATGGTCATCGGTGTCGCGCTCGCAGGCGCCGCGCTCAACAACGCGGGTGGCATGTCCATCGGCGCCGCCCCGGAAATCGCCTGGAAGTTTTGGACGGTCGCTTTCCTGACGCTCATCGCCACCATCCTGTTTTCGGTCTACCTGCAAGGCAGAGGCCTGATCGGCATGCTGCCGATTTTGCTCGGCGCGATCTTCGGATACGTTGTCGCCATTCCCTTCGGGCTGGTCAACTTTGCCCCGGTCGGCGCAGCGCCCTGGTTCGCCGCCCCGCATTGGACTTTCCCGGCCTTTACTGACCCGGCGGCCTGGGGTTACGCCCTCAGCATCGCCCTGATCTTCATCGCCACCGTTCCCGAAAGCACCGCCCACCTCTATCAGATGAGCCTCTATATCGACGAGCTCGCGGTGGAAATGAAGCGCAAGCCTTATAACATTAAAGAATTGATCGGCCTCAACCTAGTCGCAGATGGCGCCGATGACCTGGTGGTCGGCTTCTTGGGCGGCGCGGCTGGAACAAACTACGGCGAAAACAACTCGCTGATGGCCATTACCCGCAACTATTCCACCACCGTGTTGATGACCGCCGGAGTGATGGCGATTGTGCTCGGTTTCTTCGCCAAACTGGTCGCATTGGTCAACACTTTGCCAGTCGCCGTTCAGGGCGGTCTGGGCATCTACCTGTTTGGTATCATCGGCATGCAGGGCGTGGCCCTGATCCAATCCGAAAAGGTCAACCTGTTTGACCCGAAACAGCTGGCAGTGGGCGCCATCATCCTGATTTGTGGCATCGGCGGCAACCTGGCGCTGCCCAACGGCGTCTTCCCCTTCCAAATCCCGATGCTGTTCCCGAATGGCATCCCCGCCATCGTCTTTGCCGCCATCCTGGGCATCCTGGTCAACTCGATTTTCCTGATTTTCAAAGCACCCGAAGTTCGCGGCGGATAATAAGTCGCTGGGAAAGTGGTATATTGGGGATTGGGATTGAATCAGCATCCCAATCCCCTTTCCATGCCCCGGCGTTGAACCTGGCCCCAGGCTTTTGAGCCGGATTTAATCCACCCATCAATTTTGTACCGATAAACCAATATGCTCAAACTGCCTGGCCTGATCGATCCGCACGTCCACGTCCGCGAACCCGGACAAACCCACAAGGAAGATTGGGATTCCGTCACCCAAGCGGCGCTGGCAGGCGGCGTAACGATGCTGCTGGCGATGCCCAACACCAAACCGCCGATTTTCGACGCCGAAACACTCGATTTAGCGCTGGATGCCGCGCGAGTCAAAGCGCGCTGCGACTACGCCCAATATCTCGGCGCCGGGCCGGAGAATGCGGCTGAAGTCGCGCGCCTGGCCCCAAGCGCCGCCGCCCTGAAAATGTATCTCGACTCGACCTTTGGCCAGCTGCGCCTGGATGACATGACTCTCTGGCTGGAGCATTTCCGCCAGTGGCCGGGCACAACGCCGATCGTGACCCATTCCGAAAGCCGCAGCATGGCCGCCGCCCTGTGGATGGCACAGATGTTTGACAAGCCGCTGCACATCGCGCACATTTCCCTGCGCGAAGAAATTTTACTAATCAAAGCCGCCAAGGAACACGGCATCAAGGTTACCTGCGAGGTTTGCCCGCATCACCTGTTCCTCGATCTGGCCGGGGCTCAGAATTGCTGTGCCCCCACGCCCGGCCGGATCGAGGTACGCCCGCGCCTCGCAACCCAGGCCGACGTGGATGCCCTTTGGGAAAATATGGCCGTGATCGACTGTTTCGCCACCGACCATGCCCCGCACACTCTGGCCGAAAAAGACGGCGAAAATCCGCCGCCCGGCTTTCCCGGCCTCGAAACACTGCTGCCGCTGCTGCTGACAGCTGTCGATGATGGACATTTGTCGATCGATGATATTATTCAGAAATCGGTCATCAACCCACGCCGTATTTTCAACCTTCCAGAGCAGCCCGAAACCTGGGTCGAGGTCGACGAAAAGGCTGAGTATGAACTGAAAGCCAATGAAATGCATTCGCGCTGCGGCTGGACTCCGTTCGAAGGCTGGAGAGTCAAAGGGAAAGTCAGAAAAGTTGTCCTGCGCGGCAGGACCGCTTTCGAAGATGGTCAAATCCTGGTGGAACCGGGTTTTGGCAGAAATATTCGGGAGATTTAATGTGGCTGATAATATTACCCGCCATCTGGCGGATTTAAACGAAGCAGTGATTACCGAGAATATGGTTTCCTGGGAACAGGTCATCACGCAAATTGAGACGATGCTCGCCAAAAAAACATCCAAATATTGGACCACAACCAAGCTCGATTTCATCCGCGCCGTGGCGCTGACGGAAGAAGCCAGGTTGTTCCGCGCCGGCCTTTCGCGTGTCTACCTGACCATTTCCACTTCGCAAAAACATGGCCTGGAAAGAGGTGACATCTTTCTGCGATTGATTTGGAATGAGAAAAATGTTCCCGTCCTTGAATATCGCAGGTTTGGTAAAACATCGTTCCAAACTTATCCATTGAACAGCTTTGATGACCCGCTTTTCCAACTCCTGCCTTATTTGAAACGCATGTGGTACGAAAGCCAGAACAAACTAAAAGTTGCCGAGTAACTCATGTCGCTCAGCCTGCAAGCCCGTTTCTGGCGTTTTATCCTGCGCAAAACCATTAAAGAACCGCGCCTGACCATCCCGCAGCACCGCGCGCAGGCAGCCAAAACGGCCCGTCTGGCAGGGCGCGTCCCGCAAGATGTGACGATCGAGGAGCTGAAGATTGACGGGTTGCGCGCCATCTGGATTCGCCCCACAGGCGCTGATAACGATCTCGTTTTTTTGCATCTGCACGGCGGCGGATATGTGACCGGATCGATTGATTCGTACCGCATGATGTGCATCCCGCTGGCCCGGACGTTGAAAATGAATCTGCTGCTGCCTGAATACCGCCTGGCGCCCGAGCATCCCTTTCCAGCGGCGCTGGAGGATGCGCTCGCGGTCTATCGCTGGCTGCTGGCACAAGGCCATCAGCCGGGAAACATCGTCATCTGCGGCGATTCGGCGGGCGGCGGATTGACTCTCGCCACCATCCAAGCGCTGCGCGCAGCCGGTGAACCGCTCCCCGGCGCGGTGATTTGTCTCTCGCCCTGGGCCGATTTGACGCATCAGGGCCAGAGCCACCTCACCAAGGCCAAATCCGAAGTCATGCTCAAAACGGATGTGTTGAAGGAGTGGGCTTTGTGTTACACGGACGCGGCCAATCTGACCAATCCGCTGGTTTCGCCGGTTTACGCTGATTTCCATGACTTCCCGCCGCTGCTGATTCAAGTCGGCAGCGAGGAGATTTTGCTGGATGACGCGCGCATGGTTGCCGAAAAGGCCAGCGCGGCGGGCGTGGAGGTCACACTCAAAGTCTGGGATGATTTGTGGCACGTCTGGCCAGCGCTGGGCGAGTTACTACCTGAAAGCCGTCAGTCGTTTGAGGAGATCAGGCAGTTCATTGCCAGCAATTGGAAAGCCGATTAAGCGGCAGCCAGCCTCCGGGCAGAAAATATCCGCCGGGAGAAGGCCCGAGCCGGAACCAGGTAAATAAACGGGATCAATTTGCAACCAGAACCAAATCCCGATTTCCAAGATAAATTCACGTTTCACGAAGGAGTAAATTATGCCTACTCAATCCACCTCCCCCCACCTGCCGTTTGGCGAAAACAAAAATGCGCCCTGGTATGGCATGGATATTTTATCGGTCAAACAGTTCAGCCGCACCGATCTGGAGTACGTTTTCGGCGTGGCACACGAGATGCGCGGGATGGTCGAGCGCGTCGGGACGTTTGACCTGCTGAAAGGCAAAATTTTGGCCAACCTGTTCTATGAACCATCAACGCGTACTTCGTCGTCATTCACGGCGGCGATGGAGCGGCTGGGCGGCAGCGTCATCCCGATTAACGAGGTGAAATATTCGTCGGTTTCGAAGGGCGAAAGCCTGCCCGACACCATCCGCACCCTAGAATGTTACGCGGATGTGATCGTGCTGCGCCACCCGGAGACCGGTTCGGCGGCGATTGCGGCCAAGGCTGCGCGCAAACCCATCATCAATGCTGGTGACGGCGTGGGCGAGCATCCCACCCAGGCGCTGCTCGACCTGTTCACAATCAGCGAGGAACTGGGCCGACTGGATGGTCTGACGGTGACCATGCTCGGCGACCTGAAGTATGGCCGCACCGTCCATTCGCTGGCGCGCCTGCTAACACTTTTTGGGGCCAGACTCAATTACGTCTCACCCGAAATTTTGCGGATGCCCAAGGAAGTAATGGAAGAAGTGGCTGATAAAGGAATTGTCCAGACTGAATTTGGCTCGCTGGAGAAGGTGCTCGCCGAAACCGACGTGCTCTACGTCACGCGCGTCCAAAAGGAACGCTTTGAAGATGTCGCCGATTATGAAAAAGTCAAGGGCGCGTATGTGATCGACCCCGATGTGATGAAGGCCGCCAAATCTGAAATGATCGTGATGCACCCGCTGCCACGCGTTGGCGAGATCAGCCCGGATTTCGACGATGATCCGCGCGCCGCCTATTTCCGCCAGATGGAGTACGGGCTTTACGTCCGTATGGCGCTGCTGGCGATGGTGCTGGGAAAGGCCTAGTCAAGTAGACAAGTAGACAGGTCGTTTATTGTCTACTTGATTACTGACTACCCATTTACCTTTATACTTATCCTATGGAAACCTTCTTCTCTTTTCTCGAACGACGCGTCGACGATTGCTCCTCGCTGCTGTGCGTGGGACTGGACCCGCACGTCTCTGACCTTGAACATCCCAGCGCTGAATCAGCCCGGGACTTTTGCTTGAATCTCGTTAAACAGACTGCGCCCTACGCGGCAGCTTTCAAACCAAACGCGGCTTTCTTCGAACAGCTTGGTTCGCGGGGCTGGTCTGCGCTCAAGCACGTTATTGAAGCCATCCGGGATGAATCCCAACGCCGCGGCTCGCTGATTCCGGTCATCCTGGATGCCAAGCGCGGCGACATCTCCTCCACCGCGGAAGCCTACGCCAAATCCGCCTTTGAGACGCTCGGCGCGCACTGCATCACGCTCAGCCCGTACCTCGGCCGGGATTCGGTCGAGCCGTTCCTGACCAATCAGGAAAAAGGCGTCTTTTTGCTGTGCAAGACATCGAATCCAGGCGCAGGCGACCTGCAGGATCTGATGGTGATCCACGAACCATTGACGGCGGACAACGAACCGTCGTCAATGCCGTTATACGAGCACGTCGCCCGCTTAGCCGAAACCTGGAACACGCGCAACAACATCGGACTCGTGGTCGGCGCCACCCAACCCGAAGCGCTGGCCCGCGTCCGCGCCGCTGTGCCGGGGATGTGGTTCCTGGCGCCCGGCATCGGCGCGCAGGGCGGCGATTTGGAGATCGCGCTCAGAGCCGGTTTGCGCAACGACGGCAAGGGCATGCTGCTGCCCATTTCGCGCGGCATCTCCCGCGCTAAGAATCCGGGCATGGCGGCGGCAGAACTGCGGGATGAGATTCTCGCTCTACGGACCAAGTTGTCAAAAGAAAGGAACTAGCGCATGAGCAATCAGGAACAATTTCTCGCCCTGGCCGACAGCCTGCTCGCAGCGGGCTGCATCAAGTTTGGCGAATTTACGCTCAAATCGGGGCTGAAATCGCCCATCTATATCGACCTGCGCCGCATCATCAGCTACCCCAAACTGCTGGAACAAATCGGCGCGGCTTATTTGCCAATACTGGAAAAACTGACTTTTGACCGTTTAGCCGGTTTACCCTACGCCGCCATCCCGATTGCGACGGCCGTTTCGCTGGCTGGCAACTACCCGATGATTTACCCGCGCAAGGAAGTCAAAACCTACGGCACCAAGGCCGAAATCGAGGGCGAATTCCACCCTGGTGAGACCGCCCTGATCATCGACGATCTGGCCACGACCGGCGGCAGCAAGTTCGAAGCCATCGAAAAACTGACCGGCGCGGGACTGATCGTCCACGACGTGGTGGTGCTGGTTGACCGGCAATCCGGCGCGAAAGAGTCGCTCGAACAAGCCGGATTCCATCTGCATGCTGTGCTGACCATTTCCGAAATGCTGGATTACTGGGAAACCAGTGGCAAGGTCGCCAAAGAAAAGATCACGGCCACACGGGAATTTCTGAATTCACCCGGTTGAGCATGAAACCATCGCTCGTCTTGCCCTATCACGACCCTGAAGGCGCGATGCTGCCGCACTTACAGGCCTGCCTGCCCAGCTTGAAGGCGCATTTTGAACGCGCCTACATTTGCCCGCCTGCCAGTACGCGTCAGGTTGTCGCCATCACGGCTTTTCTGGAAGCGGACGACTTTTTCACCATTTTCCCGCTCGAACGCCCCGCGCAAGTCGGCGAGCACTTTTCCTACCTTTACCAGTGCGCCGCGCAGGCCGCCCAGCCAGATGAAATCCTGCACCTGGCCTTCATGGATCGGCTTTCCTTCGCCGTGGAAAGCGCCCATCGCGAGCAGTTTTTCGCAGATGTGGAAGCCCTCAACCCGCAAGATTTACCGCTCATCTTTCATCGCTCCCCGACCGCCTGGGCCACCCATCCCAAAAATTATGCCCGGCTGGAAGGTTTCGTCACACGCCTCGGCGAGGATCTGTTTGGCAAAACGCTCGATTATGGCTGGTGCCACCTCGTCGTCCGCGCCGCTGAACTGTGCGAGGTGATGCCCAAAGTCACGCATCCCGGCATCAGCATGGTGGCGGAGATGGTTTTGCACATGCAGCACCATCTTCAAACCCGCGAAGTGGACTGGCTGGCCTGGGAGGATCCCTTCCATACCGGGCGCAATCCCGCCGAATTGAAAGCCGAACGCGAAAACAGCGCGGCGGAGTATGAAAAACGCCTCGACTACTGCCTGCCAATGGTCGCAGAACTGGTCAGATTTGCCATGAAAGACAAGCCCTGATGTATTCTCACTTCCGCTCGCTCTTGTTCAAGCTCGATCCTGAAACCGCCCACGCGCTGACACTTTCCGCCCTGCAGCTGGCGGGCGTGATTCGCCCGGTCAATTGGGCGCTCAGCCGCTATTTTGCCGCGCCCGCCAAACCGGTCGAAGCCTTTGGACTGAAATTCAAAAATCCGGTGGGGCTGGCCGCCGGGTACGATAAGGATGGTGTCGCCACCTGGGGCCTTGCCACGCTCGGTTTTGGACATATCGAAATCGGCACGGTCACCCCGCGTCCGCAGCCCGGAAACCCCCAGCCACGTGTATTCCGTCTGGTCGAAGATCAAGCCGTCATCAACCGCATGGGATTTCCCAGCCGTGGCTCGGAATACGTGCAAACGCGGCTCAACCCGGGGCTGGCGCGCGGCCTGCAAGAATGGCTGATCGGCATCCCCATGCGCAAAGCGCGCCTGTCCCGCAAAACACTGGGCACCATCCTTGGCGTGAATCTAGGAAAAAACAAGGAAACACCCAACGAACAGGCTGTTTTTGACTACCTATCCCTGCTGCAGAGCTTTGCGCCACTAGCCGATTACCTGACCATCAACATCAGCTCGCCCAACACACCCGGATTGCGCAACCTGCAAAGCCGCGCGGCGCTTGAAGGCCTGCTCAGCCAGCTGCAATCGCAGCGCAAATTGGAAGAAACCCGCTGGGAAAAGTCCCTGCCGCTGCTGGTGAAACTATCCCCCGATTTGAGCGCACAGGAACTCGACGAGGCCGTCGGCGTCATCCTGGATACCGGTATGGATGGCGTGATCGCCACGAATACGACGCTCGCGCGCGAAGGGCTGCACACCAATTATCAGGCAGAATCCGGCGGATTAAGCGGAAAACCGCTCACGGGTCGGAGCAACGAGATTCTGGCGCAAGTTGTGAAAAAAGTCGGGGGGCGGATTCCAGTAATCGGCGTGGGCGGAATCATGAATCCAGACGATGCAAAACGCAAGCTGGATTTGGGCGCAACGCTGATTCAGGTCTATACCGGGCTAATCTATGCCGGGCCGGGATTGGTAAAAAATATTGTAAAAAATATACAGGGTCACGAACGATCGTGACCCTGTATATTTTTTATGGTTGCGCGCTGTGCAGCGCCGGTTGTGGCGCTTCTTTGGGATTTTTAAAGAAATCGTCGGGCATGGGAATAGGGGTTTGCGCCGAGCCATCGCGGATGGCACTGACCGGGATGTAGTAAAACTGGACGGGGGCGGCGGCAGCATCTTTATTCTGGTAAGCAAAGAAAATATAGCTGCCATCCGGGCTCCAACGCGCATCACGATAACAGCAGCGTGTTTTTGTGCCCGATATTGGAGTCTCCAGCGTGCCTTTGTGCAATTCCCGCGTGTAAGTGTACAGGTAGCCCCAGCCGCTATTTCGGTCAAAGGTATTCATCAGGAACAAGTAACCGCCATCCCAGTCGAAATCGGGCAGGATGGGTCGGTCTCCAAAGCCATCCGGCGTGAAACGCGTACCGGGGAATTCATCGAGCAGCGTCAGCTTGGACGGATTGCAGGTACTTATATCTACCACGCGGATAGTATCGGTGGATTTTCCGGAAGCGTTCACGCCTTCAAAGAGCCAGGCGGCAGTTTTGCTGTCCTTGCTCCAACGGAAATCCTTCAGAAGAATGGCAGCCTGGGTGCTGCCGGTGTAATTGAGACAGCCCTTCATCGCAATCAGGCCGTCTTTGCCGTGCGCCTGCTTCAGTAAGGCCAGATCAAAAGGCACAACGTACATTTCGCGGTTTAGCGAAATGGCAACCTGCTTGGCATCCGGCGAAACGCGGAATTCATCCACCGTTTTGGCAAATGGGAAAGATAAAATCGTGTTGAACTCGCCGTTATCGGCGTTGACGGTATTGACATTGGTGCTGCTGATGAATACCAGCGTATTGGTGCCGGGAATCCACTGTAAATTGGATTTGGGATATTGATCGTTGGTCAGCACCTTCAAATTTGAGCCATCGATATTCATCAGCCAGACTTCTTTGCCTGAGATGAAAGCAACTTTATCCGCGCCGCCGGGCGAACTCGCCACAACTGGTGCCGGGGTTTCTGTTGGGGTGGCCGGAACTTCCGTCGGGACTTCGGTGGCGCTGACTGTGGGCGGAATCACCACGACAGGTATCTCCGTTGCTGGAGGCAGCGGCGTATTAGTCAGCACCACCGCCACCTGCGTGGGTGGCGCCGAAAAAGGCCAGGAAATTGTCGAACCGGCGCACCAGGGCGGGAGCGGCAGAAAACCTTCAGGCGGGCAGATGCTCAATACACCCATCAAAACCACGGCCACCAGGCACAATCCAATCAACCCGCCAGCAATAAACAACGGCATGGGAATATTAAATTTCCCGGTCTGCACAGTGGCCGGTTGAGCGATGCGCGTTTTCCCGGCGGCTGAACGGGTTTTTGAGGCAGCCAGGCGGGTTTTTTCAGCTGTCATGCGCAGGGCAGTGGTGGAGGCTGTCTTGAAAGCTTCTTCAGCGCTCTGTCCATCGGCCACCGCGGACAGGGCCGCATAAAATTCTCCGGCGCTGGAAAAACGGTCGTCGGGATTTTTGGCCATGGCCTTTTCGATAACGGCTTCAATCGCCGGGGGCAGAGCGGGATTTACATCCAGAATATGCGGAACAGGTTCGGTAATATGCTTGACGACGATCGCCATCGGAGTGGTGGCCTGGTAAGGCTGGCTCCCCGAAAGCATTTCAAACAGGATGACCCCCATGGCATAAACATCGCTGCGTCCATCGACTTTTTCGCCCTGGGCTTGCTCCGGGCTGATGTAAGCGGGCGTGCCGACAATCGCTCCACCCGTAACCGTGGCAGTTTGCGACTGGGTGATCTTGGCGATTCCAAAATCAGAAATAAAAGGCTCGCCGCCGCGATCGAACAGGATATTCCCGGGCTTCAAATCACGGTGGATGATGCCCTTATTATGCGCCTCGTCAAGCGCGGAAGACATGCGCTCGAATAGTTTCACACTGGTTTTGAGCGAAAGCGGACCTTTGGCAATCATATCCGCCAGGGAACCGCCCGTCATGCAGCGCATCACAAAATACGGCTGCCCATCTTCTTCGCCCAGATCATAGACCGGCACAATCGACTGGTGCTCCAGCGCCGCAATCGTCTTGGCTTCGCGCTCAAAACGCACCCGAAACTGTGGGTCATGCAGCATTTCACGCGGCAAAATCTTCACGGCCACTTCGCGCTCAAAGCGCGGGTCGTAGGCTTTGTAGACGGTGGCCATGCCACCCCGTCCAAGCTCGGATTTAATTTCGTAGCGGCCAATTTTTTGCGGATTCATGGAGGTTATTTTAACACGGATGAGTTTTTATCACCGTGACATCCTGAAATTGCTACCATCACTGAATATCCACTATCTCGCCGCCAAGCTGGTTGGCGGCGGCAACCATGCCATCAGGTTTGACGTGCGCGGGCAGGGTACTTTTTCCGCCAGCCACAATGGCCTGGACAGGCAAATCCACGCCCAGGGCCTCATGGATGGCTTTACGGGTCAGCTCAAGGCTTTCAGGACGGTTGAATTTCCCTTGCAGGATGTCGCTGGCAAAGGACAGGATCAACACCCCATCACGGATTTCTGTCAGTTTGCCGGAATTTAACAGCGCGGCGACATTGGGATCTTTGTGCTTGACGATGGCGGAAATTTGTTTCCAGACTTTGACGACAGCCTCGAAGGAAATCGGACTCCCCCCAGCCTTTGATTCCATTTGATTAACGGGAGTCTGGCTGACGGGTGGTTGAGTCCGGCTGGATTCGGCCTGGGATGCTGGAGGCGCCGAGGCTCTGGAGGCCGCTCGAGGCGCTGAGACAACTTCCATTTGAGCAGGCTGTTCCAACATTTCGGCAAAAGCCAGTTCAAGCCCCAGCGAGGGCGACCAGCCACCGCGCGCGTCGGTCACGGCGGCGTTGAAGGCGCGCATCATGCGCAGCACATCGTGCGTTGAAAGCGACTTGGCATGCTGCGTCATCTGCGCGCGCGTATCAGCCGGGACTTCGACCTGCTCGCCGTTGCCCATCTGGATCAGCAGGATATTGCGCAGGTAATCGACAACCTGGCGGGCCAGCGCGCGGGCATCCGCGCCGCCATCCAACGCGTGGTGTATTTCGTCGAGGCCGGTGCCAGGCTGGTTGTCAATAATGGCCTGGACGAGCGCAATCACCGACTGGCTGGTGGCTGTGCCGAGCACAGTCTGGGCCAGCTCAATGGTGATTTTACCGCCAGTCGAGGCCAACTGATCGAGCAGGGAAATGGCGTCGCGCATGCCGCCGGAAGATTGGCGGGCGATGGCGTTCAGCGCTTCGGCATCCGCATCGATGCCTTCAGATTTGCAAATTTCGTTCAGGCGGCGGGTGATTTCGCCAAGCGGCACGCGCCGGAATTCATGGCGCTGGCAGCGCGAAAGTACCGTGGCCGGTATTTTGTGAATTTCAGTCGTGGCAAGGATGAAAATGGCGTGCGGTGGCGGTTCTTCCAGCGTTTTTAACAGGGCATTGAAAGCGCCCGTCGAAAGCATGTGCACTTCATCGACAATATAGACTTTATAGGTGCCCTGGGATGGTGCAAAGTTGATTTTTTCTTTCAAATCGCGGACATCATCAACGCCATTGTTGGAGGCGGCGTCGATTTCGATCAAGTCCATGAAGCGATTTTCATTGACAGCCACGCAGTGGGCGCACTCATTGCAGGGATGTTTGGTCACATCAGAATTCAGACAGTTGACAGCCTTGGCCAGCAGGCGCGCGGCGGTGGTTTTGCCGGTGCCGCGCGGGCCGCTGAACAAATATGCGTGGGCAACACGATTCGTCGCCACGGCGTTTTTCAACGTCTGGATGATATGTTCCTGGGAGACGACTTCATCCCAAAGCAGCGGACGCCATTTGCGATAGAGAGCTTGGGTCATGGGACTTTCGACTTGCGAGATTTTCTAGATATACGATTATGATAGCATGTTTTTGGCCCGGAAAATGACGCAAACCAGAAAATACCGGTCCAGAAACAAGACCCTGTCTAGTTTTCCTTTTTCATTAACAACGCAACCCAATCGTTGATTTGCCGTTTTTCGACAAAGGTCAGGCCGTGTTTTTCTCCGGCGGCCACCACGCCATCCGCTTGATGGTCGAGGATGCCCGAAAGAATGATTGCGCCGCCGGGCGTGATCAAATCCGCCATACCCGCGTCAAACAAACGGATCAAAACCGGAGCAAGGATATTTGCCAGCACCAGCGGAGCGCTGCTAAAAGCAAATTTCCCGTCTTTGACTTCAGTCACCGAACCCAGGCCGATCAGGAATTTCTCTGCCGGAATGTCGTTATTATCGGCATTCTCGCGGCTGTTCTTGACCGAAGCTTCATCGATATCCACACCGAGAGCGATTTCCGCGCCGAGTTTGAGCGCCGCCACCGAAAGGATGCCCGAACCGCAGCCAATGTCAATGACGGACGATGGACCATGGACGCTGGACGGTTTGCCCTCGGTCTGCGGTCTATCGTCCAAGGTCAGAACTTCGAGCAGTTCGAGACAGAGTTGGGTGGTGGGGTGCGTCCCGGTTCCAAAGGCCATGCCCGGATCAATTTTGATCGAAATCCGCGCCGGATCGGGCGATTCCATCCAAACCGGGACGATAATCTGCTTTTTGCCAATCGGAATCGGCTGGTAGCGCACCTTCCAGGCTTCCATCCAATTCTGGTCGGCGATGGGCGTAAAAGTGGGGGTCGGGAGCGGCTGAATCATGCCCAGGTAATAAAGTGATTCTTCCAGCTTTTGACGAGTCTCATCCAGCGTTTCATCCGCGGTGAGATAAACGCGGACGGTAATATCACCGGACGGAGTACCCTCATCTTCGTCATTCAGGTATTTGACGGATTGTTCAGTCATCACGCCATTGGGCGCAAAACGGGCCAGCACATCAGCGACGGCTTCCGCCAGTTCGCCATTTACAGTCAAAGAAACTTCGAGCCAATTGGTCATGGGGTATCCAGGTTTTAGAAAAGAATGTTGGGCCGACAATCTTGCAAAGGCAAGAAACGGACAAGCGGTCAATTCCCTTTTGGGGTATAGACACGATACTTGGTAAAAAGCTCAGATTTGTACTTTGTTCCATTATCTGGCGGCTTTTCCTTCAACGACAGAACGTAAATTGTTTTTGGATCATACTGACAATAATTCAAGCCGAAGGAATAACGCCCCAATTGGTGCGTGTCGCGGAAGGGGTCAGTTGGATCAATCCATTGAATTGTTTTGACATATTCGACCGGGTTCTTTCTTTCCACGAACATGACATAAATATATGGCCGAAAGAGTGTATCAGTGAGACAAATCGGGGTATCTCCGGTTTGCTGGACGGAAGCCAAAGCAGGAATCACGCCCTCGTAGAATAGACCATTGGCAGTTTTTTTGAAAGTATCGCTGTGATAATCGCTTGTAAAAAGAAAAAAGCCAACGAAAAAGAGACTTGCAGCGACCAGGGACATTCGTTTGTAATATTGGTCAAGATTAACCAACAATAAGCCAACACTGATGATCAAAGGGATAAAGATTAAGTTGATACGGTTAAGATTTACCGGTTGCATTATCCCAATACTCAGCGAGGCGATTATCCAGGCAAGCAACAAGAGTTTTTCAACGCGTAAAGTGGTTTTTCGGGTTGGGAGTAATAATATAACACCCAAAATCGCCAAAGGAAAAGTAACCGCATACAAGTAACCGTAAGGCTCAAGCACATTCCAACCCAGGCCGTCTGACTGGATTGTTAACAATTTGACCATATCCCAAGCATTGGCGGCAAATCTGCCAAGCGGATTACTACCAAATACTGCCGCCAACAGTTCATAACGCGGCTGCGCTGGCAAGCGAGGCGCAGTAATCATTCCAACAGTAATCGTGCTGAGATGAAATGAGTTAACGGCAAGGAAAAGTAAAACTGGCGCTGCAATAAGCGCCAATATCGCTAATCCAATGGCAAGGGATTTTACGCCAATTTGCTTAAAATAAATCAAAACAGGGATGGCGCAAACAAGAAAAACTGGAACTCCGAGATAAGCAGGCCCATAGGCATAAAAGCATAAGCCAAAAAAAGCACAGGCAAGAAAAAACCAGCGGTTATCTTGTGTTGATTTTAATAAGAATACAAAACCCGCCAAAAAAACAAATGGTAAAAGATTAGATTCCAATCCCCACCTGGAAAGAATAATGTGCCAGGGAGAAATCGCCAGCAGGAACATGGAAATCAAAGCAAGTTTCCGGTCAAATATCCGTAACCCAACATAATAAACCAGTGGCAGGGAAACAATTCCGCAAATTAACATTGGCAGGCGAATGGTAAAAGCATTCAACCCCTTAAATGCAATCAAAGGAATCAGTAAATAAGCATAAAGCACATTTTGCCCACTACCCCAAGAGATCAAGTGAACAGGGAATGACATTCCATTGCGATCAACACCGAAATGGTAAAGGTTATAAGCTTCAAGTCCTATGGAGGCTTCATCAGTGTTGAGACCAGGCGGCAGCGTTCCAAATTCCCAAGTGCGGGCAAAAATGCCGAGTACAAAAATGGCGATGAATAATAACAAGGTCGGGGTGATTTTGTTCTTCATGGATACAGACATTTTTTCGAGTTTCGAATTCACAAAAATCCTGCGAAGAAGGCTGTTTTGTTTCAAAAGCGTGGCGATATTTTTGCTAAATTCTTGATACCGCATAAAAACAACGGTCAGTCCGGCTAAAAGAGCAATGTGAAACAGTCCAATGATCCAATATGGGATGAATTCGTGGGGGAAAATACCCAGGGACTGGAATAAGATCTGGAGAATGAAAAATCGCAGTACCGCATAAGTTGCTATCGACTTGAATAAAAAGGGGTTCCATGGCAAACTCGATTTTGAGGAAAAGAGGAATAGCCATGAGAACCCATCAAGAATTGTACCCGGAAAAGAGAATTGTGTATAAATGTGAGTGGGAGAATTGTCCCCAGTGTGGTGAGCCCTTAACAACTGAATATACGAGTGGTTG
>CAILYI010000182.1 GCA_903838415.1 uncultured Anaerolineae bacterium
CGTTCAACCCTTTCTTTGCTTGGGTGTCATCGCTTTACAAATCACCATGATCGTGAATAATGCCTTTGGTCTGCCAATCAGATCTATTTCATCTTTTCTCACGGCCTTGGGCTAGACCCTTTATGCACACTGCTCAATTAATCAATGGATCGATGAGCAGACTTTCAATTATTCAACCGTAGGAGGATGGGCGTATTTAACGACTGAAGGTTCTAAAGGACAGATGTATATGCAAAATTCCGTCGCAGATATGAAGATATCTGCGGGTGGAGGTTTTAGTAGTGCGGCAAGTTGTGGTTCTCGATCTCGTCAAATGTCTTCTACTCGTTGGGGTATATCTTCAGACCGTGGTGGACGCGCGTGCGTCGATTCGATCTGATCATTTTGGATTGGAGATTTTCTATGATGGGTTTCCCCAGGGTTTTGACAACACGTTTTGATTACGATTACATCCGGGCTAATTTTCAGCCGAATGAATGGCGGCCAGCGTTTCAAAAGTTGCTGGATGGCGAGTACATCTGGCAGATGATCGGCGAACTGGCAGCTGGTGACGCAGGCATCGCGGATGAGACGCACCGGGTAGAGACATCAGAGCGAGATGGGATTGTGAGCTGTTATCAGTTTGTGTACACAGTGGATTTGTCTTGTGCGATGTTGAGAGCGGGTTTGACACGCGACGAGGTGATGAAAATGTTGGCGGGCTAGAACTACCTGTCGACTGAATGAAGAGACCTGCCAGTGGCAAGCGCCGGTTCCAACGCCGCATGGTTTGTATCAATGGGACGAGGCGACTCTGACCTGGGTGGCTGTCTGATCCGCTTTTCGAATCGCATGACAGATGACAGCGGATCACTACTTCTGAATTGGAATAGATCGGGGAAATACTTCAGGCGCGTGGAGTGGCGGTGGGGTGGGCAACCACCCCGCCGACCATAATTAGCCTGCGCCAATTTTGCAGAGAACTTATTTACTACCCAATACCGAACCAATAAAACTTTCACCAGAATAACCGACAAGAAAACCTATAAATATACCGCCCCAAAAATCCTCAACAGATACAATTTGCTGAACGCTGTTTTTACGAGCGAAAGCAACTACGATGATGACGGCAAAGATACTTGAAGTTAATAATATTCGCCCAACTTGAACCGAATCTGTGAGACTATTTTGAGGGTTTACTATTGCGCCCAACATACTGCCAATTATTGCCCCAATTAAGGTTGAGGCGGTTGCTGCTCTGATATTCAGCGCAAAAGGTATTGTATCTGTATGAGCATTACCATCAATTTCATACCGTACTTGTATTTGAAATGTGTGCGCTATAGGAGTAAACGTTAACCATCTCGTAGTTTTTAGAACAAAGTGTTGTACTACCGAATCACCTGGGCGCAAAGTTACGGGTCGTCTACCGTGCTGATATTCATTGATATCCCAAAATATTTTTCTGATTTCATCTTGCCCTAACCCTTTGAAATCAAGATTCCATTGGTCTCCAAAAACAGCGTCCCTTTGACTATTTACACTGCCCTCAATCACAAACGACTTAGTAATGGGTTCAATAGTGCTTTGCGTTTCAGGGCTAACCGCAATTGCAACTCTTGGACTCTTGGGTGGATTTACCCATAAAATAACATCTTGAAATATGTGTTTAAATTTTAGTACAGTTTTGTCCCATAAATTAATTGCTTTTTCACCTTGTTTTATTCGGTCGTTATGAATTTCATTAAACTTATTCCTAGTCCAAATCTGGTCAGATAATTCAACAGGAATGTGAGTTTCTGTGCTGTAAATTGTTACAGGAACAGGAAAAGGATTACGAATAACAAGAAAAATTGAAAATTCGGTTCCTGCTGTCACAATAGGCGTTGCTGAAGAAGCCTCTAGTTTTAGAGAACCACGGAGTAAAGGCGCTTCATTTTTTATTTTTTCTTTGCTTGATTTTTCGGGCTTATTTGTTGTGTTAGTCATAAATTATCCTTTGCGAAGCCGCCGAACGGCGAGCATTACCGGCAAAAGCGGGGATTTGACGGGAAAAGCCAAAAAACGAATCCGCTTTCGGGGCCGAATCCCTTCGGGCGGGGGCTTTCGCCCCGCCCGTCCGCGTGCACGCAATGTTGGGCAACTTTACGCCTACCAGAACCCTATTGTTATTTATAACTTGCGTCTTCAACTCTCATGCTACATTTGCCATCAGTATAGTTCGGATTATCTATATAGATTGTAAATGTAGAAGTCTGGTTAGCATAAAGTATATCCGAGTCAATATATCCTGTGTTTGTGTTTACGACATTGCCAGAGTTGTCCTTGAGGGTTGCCCGTAATTCAACAAACTGCAAATTTAATGTTCCTGTGTTTTTTACTGTTCCTTCAAAAATTACATTACCTATGCTATCTGAATGGCAAGTGCTATCTACGATTGTTACATTGTCGCTTGCGCTTGAATAACTTCCGCCGCCATCGCCAC
>CAILYI010000183.1 GCA_903838415.1 uncultured Anaerolineae bacterium
GGCAAAGAGCTTGTCAGCGAACCAGAAATTTTGAGTCAAATGGCTGAAGCAATCATCAAAAAGTACGAAATCGCAGGACTTTTGCACTTTCATATTACCAAAGAAGTGCACGAATGGCACATTCGTAAATACAAAGATCGTCCTGCCGGAACTCGGCTTGAGCGAAAATTAATCATTGTGACCACGAGAGATGAAACAGCCATCCAGAAAGCTATTTTTCGCTTGGGATGGCGGGTCTATGGCACCAATGCTCCCGAGAGCGAACTCACCATCCAGCAAGCTGTGCTGGCTTATCGCGAAGAATATCTGGTTGAGCGCTGTTTTGGCCGATTGAAAGGCAAGCCGCTGAGCTTGACACCGATGTATTTGCAAGATGATCAACGCGCAACCGGCTTGACCCGCTTGCTTTCAATTGGACTACGGGTGTTAACCTTGTTTGAGCATGTGGCACGTTGTCACCTGGAAGAAAAAGGCGAGAAACTGAGCGGTCTATACTTTGGCAACTCGAAACGAGCTACCAATAGACCGACCACCGAAGCAATGCTGCAGGCCTTCAAAGACATTTTTCTCAACTTCGTTACTGTCGGTGACCAAACCTACCGCATTATTTCGCCACTATCCAAACTCCAGCAGGAAATTCTCAACCTGCTTGACCTTCCAGACAGCATTTACAACAATCTATCCGTGGATTCAGCAAATCCAACATAAATTTGAGCGAACCATCAGTATTCGTGGATAAAAAGCAAGCATCCAACTGAAAAGGTATCAGTCCCAAGTCATTCAGGCTCAGGCCTGAAACTGTTGTAAAATCAATTCATGAAAGAAATCATTTACTCACGAAATGCTGTCTATGAAACCTTGCGCGCCAGGCGCCGCCAACCCATCCGCTTGCTGGTGGCCGAAAAAATCCAGGAAAAAGGCCACATGGCCGGGATTATGCAACTGGCGCAGGAATGCAAGGTGCCAGTGGAGCGCGTCCCTCGTCAGCGGCTGGATGGCTTGACGCCTCAGCATCAGGGCGTGGTGCTCGAGGCCGGGCATTATCCATACATGGACGTTGCCGATATCATCGAAAATGCCAAGGCCAAAAACGAGCCGTTGTTTGCGCTGCTGCTCGATACCATGCAGGATCCGCAGAACTTTGGTACGCTGCTGCGCACCGCCGAGGCGGTTGGCGTGCATGGCATCGTCCTGCCGCTGGCGCGCACTGTGGAAGTGACCCCGGCGGTTGTCAACGCATCATCGGGCGCTTCGGAACATTTGCTGATTGCGCAGGCCAACCTGGTGCAGGCGATTGAAGCCTTCAAGGAAGCCGGAGCGTGGGTGGTCGGGTTGGATGAGGATTCTCGTTCGCAAACCCCGGATAAGGTCAAATTGGATGGCGCCCTGGCGATTGTCGTCGGCTCGGAGGGCGAAGGCATCCGCCAGCTTGTGCGCCAGAAATGCGACTTCATGCTGCGCCTGCCCATGCTCGGAAAAATTGAGTCGCTCAATGCTTCCGTGGCCGGGTCGATTGTGCTGTACCTGGCTTCGCAGGCGCGTAACAAATAAGGATTTGAAAGTAAAATGTAGGGGCGAGTCATTGACTCGCCCCTACATTGGTTAATTGGAGAAAATATCATGGCTCAAGCGACAATCCATTTTCCACGCGGCTTTTTATGGGGTACGGCTACCGCCGCGCATCAAGTGGAAGGCAACAATACCAACAACAACTGGTGGGCCTGGGAACAGGTCGATGGACACATTCTCAATGGCCACAAATCGGGCCTGGCCTGTGATTGGTGGGGCGGACGCTGGAAGGATGACCTGGATCGGGCCGCCGAAACCGGTCAGAATGCACACCGTTTTTCGATTGAGTGGAGCCGCATCCAGCCCACGCCGGATCAATGGGATGAGTCGGCGCTGGAGCGTTATCGCATTATGCTGCGCGGGATGCTCGAGCGCGGCCTGGCTCCCATGCTGACTCTGCACCACTTCAGCAATCCGCTCTGGCTCGAAGATCAGGGCGGCTGGGAGAATGACGATACGCCCCAGAAATTTGCCACGTTTGTGCGCAAAGCCGTTGAAGCGCTCAAGGAATACGTCAGTTATTGGGTCACCATCAATGAGCCGAACGTCTATGCTTACGCCGCCTACAGCGAAGGCCAGTTCCCGCCCGGCAAAAGGAATATCAACGCCTGCTTCCACGTCATGACCAATATGGTGCGCGGACATGCCATGGCCTACAAGATCATCCACGAGATTCAGCCCGAAGCGCGTGTGGGTCTTTCGATGAATTACCGTTCGCTGTTCCCGGCGACGGCCTCTCCGTTGGATAAATTTGTCGCCCGGACGCAGTCGGCCATTTTCAATGACCTGATTCCGATGGCGGCCAAAGATGGCAAGCTGCGCTTTATCTTCAAAACGGTCTCAATCCCAGAAGCCGCCAATACCCAGGACTTTTTGGGCGTCAACTACTATTCTCGCGACCAGGTTTCTTTCGATCTTACCCGCGGCGCGGCTTTGTTTGGCCGCATGCGTTATCCCAAAGACGCCGATTTGAGCGGTACCGGTTTTATCGCTAACGAGCCGGATGGCTTTCACGAAGCGCTCAAATGGGGTTTGAAGTTCAATATCCCGATGGTCGTCACCGAAAATGGTGTGGAAGACCATGAAGACAGGATGCGCCCGCGCTATATCGCCCAGCACATCCAGCAGATGTGGCGCGCTGTCAACTACAACTGGCCGGTGAAGGGCTACTTCCACTGGTCACTAGTTGACAACTTCGAGTGGGATCGCGGCTGGACTCAGCGCTTCGGCCTGTGGGGCTTGGACGTGGAAACCCAGGCGCGCATCCGCCGCTCTTCGGTCGATTTATATGCGGATATTTGCAAAGAAAATGGTCTTTCGAGCGAAATGGTTGCAAAGTATTGCCCGGAAGCCATGTCAAAGATTTTCCCGGATTAATCATTGTAGGGGCGCAGCATTGCTGCGCCCCTACAGCCATTTGATGAAGCTCCCCGCTGATTGCATCCACAATATTCACACCGCATTCGGCGCAACGGGCCGACAATGGCTGGCGGATTTACCGTCGCTGCTGGCGCAGGCCGCTCAAAAATGGGATTTGACCCTCAGTGAGCAGCTGTTGCTTTCGTACAACTACGTCACCGCCGCGAAACGCGCCGATGGTACCGACGTGGTGCTCAAAATCGGCGTTCCCGACCGCGAGTTCCTGTGCGAGCTGACCGCCCTGCGCTATTTCAACGGCGATGGCTGCGTCCGTTTGTTAGAATCTGACGATGAGAATTATATGTTCGTGTTGGAGCGGCTCAAACCCGGCGAGATGCTCGTCAGCCTGGAAGATGATGACCAACGCACGGAAATTATCGCCCAGGTCATGTCCCGGCTCTGGCGGCCCGCGCCGCACGGACTGGCGCTGATCCAGCTCTCAGAGTGGTTCGATAAAATTTCGCAACCGCGCCCCAGTTTTGGGGGCGGCATGGAACCTTTCCCGAAAACGCTGGTCAAGCGGGTTGAGTCCCTCCTGCCCGAGCTATTCGCCACTTCCAGCCCGCCCCGGCTGCTGCACGGTGATTTACACCACTTCAATCTGCTTTCATCTGAACGCGGCTGGCTGGTAATTGACCCAAAAGGGGTGATTGGCCCGCCGGAATATGAGTGCGGGGCGCTGTTGATCAATCCTTTCCCTGACTTCGTCTACCTGCCCACTGCCGCCAGCCAGACCTCGCGGCGGATTGCGATTTTAAGCGAACGGCTGGGCTTTGCCCGCGCGAGAATCCGCGATTGGGGGTTTTGTCACGCCATTCTCTCGGCCTGGTGGAACATGGACGAGAACGGCCAGGGCGGGGAATATTCGCTGGCTTGCGCCGAGATGCTTACAAAGGCGGCCATCTAAAACGGCCCGTTTTGCGGGCCGTTTGGTTTAGTATTCCAGTTCCCTGATTTCTTTATCTGAAATCAACGAGGTGATGACGCTGTCGTGGTCGGCGATCTTGCCATCCACATCCCATTGACCTATCAACTGGTCTTCGCGCTTAAATTGCTTGCGCCCACGCACGTGCAGGCCGCACTCCTCGAACATACGGTCAATATCCTTCACTTTACGCGGGCGGGTGTAGCAGATTTCATAATGGCGCAATTCCCCGCTGCGCGCTCCCAGCCAGCGGTCAAACCAGGCAAACAGCCAGAGAACAATCAGAACCG
This sequence comes from uncultured Anaerolineae bacterium, assembly GCA_903838415.1. Taxonomy (GTDB): domain Bacteria; phylum Chloroflexota; class Anaerolineae; order Anaerolineales; family Villigracilaceae; genus UBA5195. The sequence goes on from CAILYI010000183.1 coordinate 4,204, forward strand.
CGAAAGCAAAGATCAGCGCCAGCCCGTAATCGCCGGTGCCAACTGCCATGCCCAACGCGGCGGCTACCCAAATGGAGGAGGCCGTCGTCAGGCCTTTGATTTTTCCTTCCATGAACATGATGGAACCGGCACCCAGGAAGCCCACGCCGCTGACAATGGTGGAGGCAACCCGGTCAGAACCACCCACGAAACGCATCGAAAGCATGGTGAATAAGGTTGAACCGACGGTAATCAAGGTGATGGTGCGCAGCCCGGCGGTTTTGTTGCGCAATTCACGCTCCACGCCAATAATGCCGCCGATCAACAGCGCCATCAGTAATTTAATCAAATCATCGTAGACGATATTCATGAAAATCCTTTCAGAGATAAATCAGGGCAGCCAGTCTGGCTGCCCTGATGATTTTACTGCAAATCAGCTTACTTCACAGTGATAGTGTAGTGACCGTCTTCGCGGGTGAAGCGCGTGGTGCCGCTCACAATCAGAGTGGCATCCGACAGGTCGATGTTGATATCTGCGGTTTGGTCGGCGCCCACGGAGATAGACTGGACGGTTGTTTCGCCATTATTGTTAATCAGCGCCAGGCGAAAGGTCTGCGGCAGGATGTTTTCAACGCGCACAAAGCCCGTGCTTTCCCAGCCGCCGTTATCCGCTTCGAAGTCGCTGGAATACCCAATTTCGGGAATGGAAATGTCATCCAGCATAAAGCCTCCGCCGTTGACAGCGGCATCCGTCACATACTCAAAGCGGATTTGGACCTTCTGACCCGCAAACTGGCTCAGATCGACAGATTCTTCCATCCACCCGTCAGTTTGACCGTTATAGCCCCAGCCGTAAGAATTCCCTGATGGGTCGGTGTCGGTGCCGGAAGGGGTCTTGATAATCTGCCAGGTTTTGCCGCCATCCGGGGAGGCCTCCAGGAAGGTGTAATCGTAATCGTTTTCCAGGTCATACCAGGTCTGGAATTTGAGCGTCAGCGGGCCTGAAACGGCGCTGAAGTCAAAGTTGCGGGTGAGAGTCATGTCCGATTCATCGCCCTTGTTCGACCAGAACGCCTTTTTCCCTGAAAACGCATCCACCGGTAACAAGCCGGTTTGGGTGGCGCCTTCAAAATGCAGGGTGTAAATTCCGCCGCATGCGAAGTGGATGTAATCGACGCCGTATTGTTTCACAGTGCTGGTCAGTTCATTGGGGCAATCTGAAACTGTTTCAGTTTCGCTGGCTTGAGATGCATTTTCATAGTTATGGTAGATAAACCGTCCATCGCTAACGGAACCATCCAGTAAGTAGTTGGTGGCGGCCCAATCCATGAAGACATCGTCAGCGGTGATGGGCTGGTTGGTGAGTTTGTCGGTGGCGTTGATGGATTTCAGGATATTATCGACGCTATCCATTCCATTTTGCTGATCCTTGACCAGAGCCTGGGTGGCTTCCTTGCCAAAGCGATCGAGGAAATAGGTGAGAAACAGGAAGCTGGAGCCGTAGTGCGGGCCATTGGTTCCAGGATCGGGGCCCCAGTCGGTTAACTGCACGTCTGTGTTGGCGATGTATTCGGAATCTGCGCTGCCCACATAGTATCCATTGAGCAGAACGGCCACTTCAGAGAAGCCTTCGTTTAACCAGGATGTTTCGTTGCGATCCTGTTTCCAGTGAATCATGTGCTGGAATTCATGCGCCAGCACGCCATAAGTGTAAGTGTCGCTGAGCGGGGAGTTATCGGCATTGAAAACGAACATTTCATGGGCGTTGGAAGATTCGAAGGCATCTGGGTGGTACTCGTCGGGAGAAGAGAAGTAACCAGCCACCGAGCCGCCGATGCCGCGCGCATAGACCAGGTAGATGTGTTGATCGCCATCCACGCCGGGAGTCCATTCGCTGCCGAAGAATTCACGGTCGGTGGGGTACATCTTGGTTTCGAAAGTGTCCACCAGCTGTTTGGCTTCGTCCTGATTGTAGCTAATGCCGTTTTCCACCCAGAAATAGGCGTGGTCAGTGACATACTTCAAAGTTGTTTCAACCTGAAAATGATCGGCGCTGTCGGTGTTGGATAAGTAAAAGGATTGCTTGTCGCCTGCTTTGAATGGGCCGCTGGGGTATGTTTCAGGGATGGCGCATTTCCCTTGTAAGCGGCAAGCCAGATCGAGCGGATTATTAACCGGGACGATGGTATCTTCCAGAGTCTGGAGCGTGTCAGTCGGGATGCTTTCCACCGGAATGCGCGCAATCTCAATCGGAGTGGGGGCAGGGGCGGGGGCCGGGGTGGCGGTGGAATCGGAACCGTCAAGGCTGAAACCAAAAGGTGTTTTCTCGGGGATGGGAGTCACCTGCATTTTGATGTAATACGCGCCACCCAATCCGCCTGCGATGACGATAAAGCAACAACAGCAAAGCACGAGTAGAACGGTAACGATAATCCCGACTGTTGTGATAAAGAAGTTTTTATTTTGCATGGTCTCTCCTGATATGAGGATAGATTTTACCTGAAAATACTGAAATTCATGGCCGGGCGTACTTGCGGACCATTGATTTGCAAGATTGAAAGGGCCAATTGCAATCATTTCATTATGTTCGTGCAAGGTATTTGAAATAGAAAATCGCATCACAAGGCATACAATAGTAATAACCGCTGTCCACTTAATGAAAAGTGCCAGGTATTTAATTCAGCCATTCAATTTCCGGAGGTAACAATGAAAACCACCCGCTTTTTGATCGCCATATTGGTTCTGTTTAGCCTGATCCCCCAGGCATTTACTGCCGCACCGGCGGTTCCTGCGGCTCCGCTGCCCGCTCTTCAAGCTCATACCCCGATCTCGCTTATCACCCTTACTGTTATCAACAACACAGGACGGACGTTCAGTGTTGTGCTGGAGGGAACGTCAAAACTTGGTGCTGCCAAGCGCTACTGGTTCTCCGGCAATACCGGACGATCTAATTTCTCCCTTGAACCGGGCGTTTATGTAGCTACATTTTATGGATGCGCCCGCTCAGCCTCAAAGAAACTTCAAATGCAGACTGGTCGTGTCGTAAAAATCCAGTGTGGTGCGGATAAAAGACCCGAAAGCGCCATTACCATCAACTAACGCATTGGAATAAACCAGAAGCGGCTTCACCACCTGTCATCAGGTGATGAAGCCGCTTCAATTTTTAAGTGTCTGTTTGCTGACAGCAGTTTAGGCAAACACCAGCTTATCGTTTTCGACATCCACTTTCACGATGCCGCCACCGGTGAATTTACCGCCGAGCAGTTCCACTGAGAGTGGGCTTTCGACAAATTTTTGGATGGCGCGGCGCAGCGGGCGCGCGCCAAAGGCTGGATCGTAGCCTTGTTTGGCCAGCCAGGTACGGGCGGCGGCGGAAAGCTCAACCTTGACATTGAACTCGTTCAAGCGATCCTGGACTTCCTTCATCTGTAACGCGACGATATTTTCCATTTGCTCCACTGAGAGCGGTGAGAACATGATGACATCGTCGATACGGTTCAAGAACTCTGGCCGGAAGGTGCCCTTGAGCGCCTTCTCAATTTTTTCGTGGGAATCGCGTTCTTCGTCGTCGGTTTTTTGCTGCAAGAAGCCGAGCGTGCCGCCCTTGCGAACATATTCCGTACCCAGGTTGCTGGTCATAATCAGCACTGTGTTGCGGAAGTCAACCACATTGCCCTGACCATCTGTCAGACGGCCATCATCCAGGATTTGCAGGAGCGCATTCCAGACTTCGGGATGGGCTTTTTCGATTTCGTCAAATAGCACCACGCGATATGGGCGACGGCGGACAGCCTCAGTCAATTGTCCACCTTCCTCGTAGCCAACGTAGCCGGGAGGGGCACCGAACAGGCGGCTGACGGTGTGTTGCTCACGATATTCGGACATGTCGATCCGCACCAGCGCATCTTCATCGTCAAACATGAACCACGCCAGGGCCTTTGCCAGCTCGGTCTTCCCGACGCCGCTTGGGCCGATAAAGATGAATGATCCAATCGGACGGGTGGGATCTTTCAAACCGGAACGGGCTCGTCGAATGGCATCCGAAATAGCGTGGATGGCTTCCTGTTGCCCGATAATCCGTTCGTGCAAACGTTCTTCCATGTGCAAAAGCTTCTGGGATTCGCTCTCCAGCATCTGGCTGAGCGGAATTCCCGTCCACTGATTGACGACTTCGGCAATATCGTTGACATCCACCACTTCGTCAATGTGGTTTTCAGCTTCCCATTTATCGCGTTTTTCCCGGTAGGCGCCTTCCAGTCGCAGTCGCTCGGATTTTTTCTGGGCGGCATGTTCATAATCACGGGCCAGGCCAGCCTGCTCTTCTTCGGCAGACATCCGGTCGAGTTCGTTTTTCATATCTTTGAGTTCGGGCGGCATGGAATAGAGCGCCACGCGCAGCTTGGCGGCTGCCTCATCCATCAGGTCGATGGCTTTATCGGGCAGGCGGCGGTCGGTGACGTAGCGTTCAGACAGGTGGACGGCAGCGGAAAGGGCCTCGTCAGAGTAGCGCACTTTGTGATGGGCCTCGTAGCGGTCGCGTAAGCCGTACAGCATCTTGATGGCATCTTCAACGGAAGGCTCATCAACGTAGATGGGCGCGAAGCGTCGTTCCAGGGCGGAATCTTTCTCGATGTGTTTGTGGAACTCGTCCAGGGTGGTTGCGCCAATACATTGCAGCTCGCCGCGCGCCAGGGCCGGTTTCAGCATGTTGGATGCGTCCATGGCGCCTTGTGCCGCGCCAGCACCGACGACGGTATGCAGTTCGTCGATCATCATGATGATGTCGCCCTGTGAGCGCTGGACTTCTTCCATGACGGCTTTCAGGCGTTCTTCAAACTCGCCGCGGAAACGTGATCCGGCGATCATTGCGCCCAAATCAAGCGAGACAACCTTTTTTCCGGTCAGGATTTCGGGCACGTCGTTATCGGCGATTTTTTGCGCCAGGCCTTCGACGATGGCGGTTTTTCCCACGCCTGCCTCGCCAATCAGCACCGGGTTGTTCTTGGTGCGGCGGGACAAAATTTGGATCAGGCGCAGAATCTCTTTATCGCGGCCAATCACCGGATCCAGTTTGCCTTCGCGGGCCAGCTGGGTCAAATCCCGGGAGTATTTCTCAAGGGTGCGGTAACGGGATTCGGATTGCGGGTCGGTGACTCGCTGTCCGCCACGGATTTGTTGGATGGACTCGAAAACCCGGTCACGGGTGATTCCGGCGCTTTCCAAAATCCGCGCTGCTGGGGTGTTACGTTCTGTCAAAATGGCCAGGAAGATGTGTTCCGTGGAGATATATTCATCTTTTAGACGGTTGGCTTCTTCATTGGCGAGATCGATAATCCGTTTGACGCGCGGGGTGATGAAAATCTGCCCGGCGCCGCCGCCAAAGATATTGGCCTTGGGGGTAGCGCGCAGAGCGGCATCGAGCCGCTCGGAAAGCGTGGTGGGGTTGATATTAAGATGTTCCAGGATTTGGGGAATCACTCCGCCGGGTTGTTCAATTAATGCCAGCAGGATGTGTTCAGTGTCAATCTGGTTGTGCCCGTAGCGCTGAATAATCTCGGCGGCTCTTTGGGCGGCTTCTTGTGCACGTTCGGTAAATCGGTCAAATCGCATCATAGGCGCTATCCTTTTCGACAATTAAATCCATAAAATTATAGCAAAGGCTCTGTTTTTAGTTTGAAAGAACGTCATAAGAAATGCATATGAGTCTATTGTATACGCTTTCGTTAGCGTGTGGTGCCATAAACATGGATTGTTCGAAAGAGAATATAATACACATAATGACTGCCACAGTACTTGGATTAACTAACTTAGCTTCAGGGCGCATGCGCTCCCTCAACATGTTACGCGATCTGCCAGCCGTTGCTGACTTGATCGAGCTGTGTTTTTCTTCCACACTTGACGCGGAAGGTCGCTCCTACATCGATCAGATGCGCCGGAATGGACGCGATTCGGGTTTTCTCAACTGGGCGCCGCGCGTCATCGAAACGGTTTCGCTGCCGCTTTCGGGATTCGTCTGGGAAGACGAACGGGGTCGGGTGGTGGGTAATGTCAGCCTGATTCCGTTTTTCAGGCGTGGACAGAAGATTTTCCTGATTGCCAATGTCGCCACTCACCCCGATTACCGTCGGAAGGGGATTGCGCGTCAATTGACCAGTGCCGCGCTGGAGCGGGCGCGCGAAAAACATGCCCAGGCCGTCTGGCTGCATGTCCGTGATGACAATCCGGGCGCCATCCAGCTTTACCGTGAACTGGGATTTGTGGAGCGGTCCCGCCGCACCAATTGGCAGGCTTCTTTCGGCAGCGTCGCCTCGGATCAAAGCCGCTCCAGTATCCTGGTTATGCCGCGCCAGGGGCGTGATTGGCCCTTACAGAGTGAATGGCTGGCGCGTGCTTACCCGTCGTTGTTGGATTGGTATCAGCCGGAAAACTGGGGAATATTCAGGCCGGGGATTTTTAACGCGCTTTACCGCCTGTTGATCGACGTCAACACCGTTCAATGGTCTGCCTATAACAATGGAAAACTACAGGGTGTACTCGCCTGTCAGCGCGTAGCGGGCCGTCTGGACCGGCTGTGGATGTCGCTGCCAGCTCAGCCTGAGGCGGAGGCTGTCACCATGCTGCTGTTCCATGCTCGCAGACTATTGTCCCAATCGCACGGCATGCGCATGGAATATCCTGCCGGGACGATGGACGAAGCCATTCGCGCAGCCGGGTTCACCTCCCAGCGCACACTGGCCTGGATGGAAGCTCCGGGAGAGCAACTTTCTCACGCGTAAAACGTAAACTAAAGCAGAAAGAAAGGTTGTAAACCGCCTTTTCTTTATAAGCATCCCAAAGGAGTATCTGATGAACCGCTTTATTCTTCGTTGGCTGATTAACGCTGTCGCACTTTATGTAGCCGTTGCCTTTGTCCCCGGAATTCACCCACAGTCATCCAATTGGCTGTCTTTCATCTGGCTGGCCTTGATTTTTGGCTTGCTGAATGCGCTGCTGCGGCCTCTACTCAAGCTGCTGACCTGTCCGCTCATTGTTTTGACTCTGGGCGTCTTCACGCTGGTCATTAACACCTTCCTGTTCTGGCTGGCTGGCGTGGTTGGTACCAATTTCCACATTGGGTTCAGCGTGGATGGTTTCTGGCCGGCCTTTTTGGGCGGCTTGATTGTGACGGTGGTCAGCGTGGTATTGACGACAATTTTCAAGGATGACAAGCACCACAACAAGTAAAAAATCAGTTTGACAATCAAAAACGACTTGCTTCTGCGCAAGTCGTTTTTGATTGTCAAACTGATGATTGATCCCGGGCCCCGGGCAGACCGCCCGCACTCCCCGCCGCCCTGGCTGCCCGGACACAAGCCTCAGCAAACGCCTCAGCCGCAAACGCCCCGACGAGACTCACGTCGGCATATTTCTGGCCGGTGGCGAGGGCGAAGATCGTATCGCCATCGAGCATGGTGTGCGCCGGGCGGATGGCGCGCGCCAATCCATCCTGGGCCATTTGGGCTACTTTGTTGGTTTCAGATTTTGTCAATTTGGCGTTGGTTGCCACCACGCCGATGACGGTGTTGGAGCGCATGGCAAAACCTTCCGCCATGCGCCCGGCGAAGGTTTTCATCGTCGCCAGGGTATCGGCAAAAGTGCCGGGTGCGCCCAAAGTGAGCGGACCCGCTTTGATGGTGCGCGCTCCAGATACGATTTTGCCGGTTTGCGGATCGATCACATCGCCATAGGCATTGACCGCCGCCAACGCGCCGACGATGATGCCTCCGCCAATGTCGATGGAGGCCGTGCCGATGCCGCATTTCATGGCCCCGGCGTTGCCGAAAATCTTCCCGACCGAAGCGCCCGTGCCTGCGCCGAAGTTGCCCTCGGCCACCGCTTCAGCGTTGGCGGCTACCGCGGCGCGGTATCCCATTTCAGGCGTGGGGCGCACGTCGGCGCGCCCAAGGGCCAGGTCAAACAAGATCGCGGCGGGAACGATCGGGACACGGGCCACGCCCACGTCAAACCCGATTTTTTGCTCTTCGAGATATTTCATGACACCACCGGCCGCATCCAGCCCGAAAGCTGAACCGCCCGCCAGCACGATGGCGTGGACTTTTTCAATCAGGTTGATGGGATTCAGCAGGTCGGTTTCGCGTGTTCCGGGTGCGCCGCCGCGTTGATCCACGCCGCCGACCGCTCCCTTGCGGCACATGATGACGGTGACGCCGGTTAATGCGTCCAAATCTTGCGCCTGGCCTACTTCAATCCCAGGAACGTCGGTTATGGCGTTGTTCATAAGAATCAGATAGGGGCGAGCCATTGGCTCGCCCCTACGATGTGTTTATTCCAGCGCGCGCGCTAGTTCGAGGAATTCATCCCATTCTTCTTTGAAGAAGTGGACGGTCACGTTTCCGAGCTCGACATGGTAAGTGGTTTCGCCATCCGGTTCTTCGGCTTTCCAGACCAGATAGTTCTCTGTTTCGGCTAAAGTTTCGGTGGTGGGTTCAGGGCTTTTGGGCATATTAATCTCCTTGGATAATTTTATCCATTATATAGCACTCAAGGCCAAAAATGCAAAACAAGTTTACTTAATTTTCAAGCTTAATCGTAAGGATGCCAGCCATTTGCCTAGCTGCGCCTGGATGGAGGGCTGTGGCGGTGTTTCTTCCAGGCCTTCCCAGGGATCGAGGTCAAATAACTTTCTGACAAAGTAGCGCCCGACCAATTGCATGGTTGCCAGCATGGGCGCGGCGATGATGACGCCGAGAATTCCCAGCAGGTCAAGCGCTACGATCGCGGCCACCAGAACGGCGGCGGGATGTACCTTGAGCGCCGAGGCCATGATGCGCGGCAGGATGATGTTATCCACGATCGCATCAATCAGCCAGGCCAGACCGACGGTTATCAAGACATACGTCCAGGCGTTGATGCCAAAGGGCTTGAAATCTTGGAAAAACGTTACCAGGGCCAGGATCACCCATAAAATAAATGGCCCGACATACGGCACGAAACGCGCCAGCCCGGCCAGCAAGGCCAGTCCCAGGGCATAGTTGACGCCCAGCAAACTTAAGACCACGGTATAAACAGCCGCTGCCAGCGTCATGACGATGATCTGTCCGCGCAAGAAAGCATTCCAGATTTGGGTAAGCTGCGTGCCCATCCGTTCGAGGTCATGTTCATAACCGGGAATGTTCAGTTGCAAAATTCCGCGCCACAGACCGTCACTCTCCGCCAGGACGAAGTACGAGACCAGCAGCACGAACACCATCCAACCTAGAAAATTGACCGCTCCGCTGGCGACGGTGCCGACCATGGTGCCGGTGCGGCCAATCAGCGGCTCCACCGTCCCGATCAATTGTTCCCCCAACACGCGCAAATCCATCTGACGCAGGTCAAGCTTGAACGGGCCGATTGGAATTTCACGGCCTGAAATATCCGCAAATAAAACGGGGATATTCTGGATGCTGCTCTGGATCATGGCGATCAGGTTTTGCAGTTGTTGAACCAGTCCCACGCCGCCCAGCGTCAGCAGCCCCAGTAAAACCAACACGGCGACCAGGTAAACCAACGCGACGGCCACTTTCCAGGGAATATGCAGCCGCCGCGAAAGAAAATCCGCCACAGGGTTGAATAAATATGCCAGGATAATGACAATAATCAAAGGCGGCAGGATGTTCTGAAACTTAATCAGCAGCCCGGCGATCACTGCCACCAGCGTCATCCCAACTGCCAGCTTGGTAGAATTATTCCAATGGGGTGTTTTCGTTAAAATGCTCATGAGATCCTCTCAAAACTCATTGTAAGCAATCTTGGCGGTATTTACAATCATTTCGACGGTAAAGATCGCCAGTTCGCAAGGTAAAATAAATCTTCTTCCTATGATCCGACGTATGCGCAAAATTCTGCTACTTATCATCATAATGCTGATGGCGTGCCGCTTCAGCGCGCCGTCTCCTGTTTTCGCGCCCGCGGTCACTGTCAGACCCGAGCCGAATTTCAGAGTCATCACCCATCCAGACGGCGCGCTCTACGTGGGCGACCTGGTCAGCTTCGAGGTGTTCAGTCCAACCGGCGTAAGCGTATCCGGGCAGAGGGTGCGCATTAATCGGGGAGACAAATCGTTGGGAGAAACCAGTTTCCAGCCATCTGGCTTGGGCGCGCGCAGTCAGGCCACTTTTTATTGGGCCTGGGATACGCGCGGATTGGAAGCTGGCACCTACACCCTGACCTTTTCCCTGCCCGTTGGCAACACTCGCTGGGACGAGAAAATCACGCTTCTCCCCGCAGCCGCCATACCGCTTCCTGAACCGAAAGCCCGCTGGGAGTCAGTCAACACCGACTGCTGCGTCATCCACTATATCAGCGGCACAGACGCTGAGGCTGATATAGAAACGCTCAAACGGATGGCGGCTGCTCAGGCTGTTGACGTGGAAGCGCGCCTGAACAACAAGTTCGACAAGAAAACCCCGCTCACCTTCCTGCCGCGCGTGCTCGGACATGGCGGCTTCACGTCCGATGGGATTTATGTCACTTACCTGCGCCAGAACTACGCCGGGAGCACAGCCCAACAGGTTACCCACCACGAAATGGTGCACTGGCTCGACGCGCAAATGGGCGGCGATCAGCGCCCGTCCGTTTTGCAGGAAGGGCTGGCCGTTTACATGAGTGACGGACACTTCAAAGTGGAGCCGATCCTGCCGCGCGCCGCCGCGTTGCTCGATCTGGGCTTATTTATCCCTCTGCGCCAATTGTCAGACTCGTTTTACGCCACGCAGCACGAAATCGGCTATGTCGAAGCCGCCGCACTCATCAGCTACCTGACCGCCACTTATGGCCCAGATGAATTCAACAGCTTTTACCGCGATATCCACTCCGCGCCGGGAAATTCCCAGGCCGATATGCTCGATTCCGCCTTGCAGATGCACTTCAAAATCTCGCTGGCGCAGTTGGAGCAAAATTTCATCGCTTTTTTGCAGCAACAAGCGATTGGCGAGACTGATCGCGCCGACCTGCGCTTGACGGTAGCCTTCTATGACACTGTGCGCCGCTACCAGCGCGTGCTTGATCCTTCGGCGTATTTTCTCACAGCCTGGCTGCCCAACGCGCCTGAGATGCGCTCACGCGGCATCGTTGCCGATTTCGTGCGCCATCCGCATGCAGCCGTGAACCAGGAACTTGAAAGACTGCTGGCCTCTTCGGATGCCAGTCTGCGCGTGGGGAATTACATCGCCGCCGAAGCCGGAATCCGTGCTGTCAATTTGACTCTGGATGTTTTGGAGAAGTGGCAAAAATAAAGACCGCCACTGGGTGACGGTCTTTCAGCTTACGGATGGATTTTGTCAGGCTTTTAGGGAGGGCAGACGTAGCCGCTGGGCATAAAGTTGAGCCAGAAGCTGCACGGCGCAAAGAACAAACCCACACCCACCACGCAGGCGCATAAAAGCACCACAACGACCACGCCAATCACGATGGGAGTGGCGCCACGCTTCTGCGCTGGGCCAGCTTCCACTGCGGCCGGGCCGGACGGAACCTGTCCAGCATAAACCGGCGGCGGCGCGGGCTGGACCACCGGCTGCGGTCTCGGCGCAACTGCCCGAGGAGCGACGACTGGTGGGCGCGAAGATAACATGGTTGCGTTCGGATCGATGGGAATCACAGATTCAAACAGCAGGTTGATCTGCTCGCCGAGCGAAATGACCTCGCCGGGCTGCAAAATATGCTGTCCGGTCAACCGCTGGCCGTTGACAAATGTGCCGTTGGTCGAGCCCAGGTCGGTGACAATGAACTTGCCACCCTGAAACACGAATTGGGTGTGCTTTCGGGATACTTCGGCGTCATTGATGATGATACCGTTCCCGATTTCGCGCCCAATCGTAATTACATCACCTTCCATAGGAAAGGTTTTTCCGGGCGTTGGTCCTGAGTGCATGACGAGTTGATATTGGGCAACCATTCGTTCCTCCAAATAATAACAAGATGATCAGAAACTAGTTTACTGATTTTAGTCCTAAATGTCAAATACTTGTTTCGAAAATTATGAAATTGAAAGATTCGCCAAAAGTGCAGGACTTTGGCCGCTAGCGAGCCAAATCATAAAAAAAAGGGCGGCTTGAGGGCCGCCCCGTACATGCTATTCGCCAAAAACGCGGCGGTAAAGGTCTGATTCGAGCAAGTTGTTGGGATCGGTGCGTTTCTTGAGCGCTTTGAAGCGGGTCACAGCTTCTTTGCCCAGGAATTTTTCGGCTGTTTCTGGTGAAGTTTCGCTGTTTTTGGCAAAGTAGAAACGCCCACCAGCCTCCAGGATGATTTTGTCGAACTCTTGCAGCATTTGCGCCATTTTGGGGCGGCTGCCGTCCGTCACTCTAAAATCCAGGGCCAGGGAAAAGCCGTCGACGGCGTGCGAGAGCAGGAACTTATCGGGGCGGTGACGCTTGGTGACGCCCAGATAGGAGGGCATGTGGCGCTTGATGGACAGGTTGAGCAGTTCCGTCCAGGCGGCTTCGGCCGTTTCTTTGGGCACAAAACTCTGGTACTGGATCAAGCCACCTTTACCATAGGCCAGTTCCCAGTTAGGGACGTAGTCGAGCAAAAAGTGGAAGGCTGCGTGTGACTGGCGGTAGTTGCCTTCGCGCAGGCTGGCCACGTATTTGGCAGTATTGACCAGGGCCCAAAGCGGCGCGATCTGAAACGGCGTCATGAAATAGTGGATGCTGGATTTCGGGAAAAATCCAAACATCTTGTCTGGCAGAGTCTGGTATTGCACCTGCATGGTTTTCTTCGGTTCGGGATCTTCGCCCTCGTGCAGGTACTTGGCGGCGTGGATTTGTCCGCGCCCCATGCCGCTGCCGCCTGCCATCGAATCCAGCCAGCCGACGGTGTAATCATACTCCGGGGCGTCATCCAGTATGGCTTTGAGATGCGTTTTTAGATTCGAGACGGGATAGGCACGAACCTGCAAAAAGCCCGAATGCATCTTTTTCATCTTGAGGGTGATCGACGTGAAGACGCCCAACATGCCCATGCCGCTGATCATGGCATAGAACAGGTCGCCATTCAGGCTGGGCGAGCAGGTAATCTCGGCGCCCGTTGGCAGCAGGGCGGTGAATTCCTGCACATGCTCGCCAATTGTCCCCATTCTGAAATTATTTTTGCCGTGGATGTTCATCCCCAGGCAGCCGCCCAGGGTGGTCGTCATGGTGCCGGAAACTACTGGCGGCCACCAGCCATCAGGCAAGACGATATGCCATAGTTTTTCGAGCGTGACTCCCGGTTCGGCAGTGATCAGTCCGGATTCGGGATTCCAGTCGAGGATTTTGTTCATCCCGGTTAAATCCATAACGATACCGCTGCCGTTGAGCGCGGCATCATTGTAGGATCGCCCGGCTCCACGCAGGGCTACTTTGAGATTGTTTTGCTTGGCAAATTTGAAAACAGCGCCGATCTCTTCTGCGTTGGTGGGCTTGTAAAGATAGGAGGCCGCGCGCAGCGAGTGACCAAAGTTTTCGAGGAAAGTGAGACGTTCGTAAGGAAGTGTTGCGGTAGTCATAAGTTTTTTGAGAGCTGTCTGTCTATTTGGATGGTACACAGCCCTCTCTCCATTTATTAGAATGACAGGCGGCGGAAGATGACCGAGGGCAGGTGCTTGATAATCCACATGATCAGCCCCCAGCGGCCCAGCGTGTAAATTGTCTGTTTGCGCGTTTTCAGGGCTTTGAAGATGTCATCCGCGGCTTGTTCGGGCGAGACAACCCAGAAGGTGCGTGGGGAGCTTTTGAGCATATCGGTATCCATGAAGCCGGGTTTGACGGTCAGGACGTGCACCCCAAAACGGGATAAGCGATTGCGCAGGGCTTCCAGGTAAGTTGACAGGGCAGCTTTTGAAGCGTTATAACCGGGATTTCCCACCCGCCCACGGTCCGCGGCAACTGACGAAATGCCCACAATCTGTCCGCAGCCCAAAGTCTGGAAGATGGGCGCGACCGCATTGAACCAGGCCAGCGCGCCCAGGGCATTAATTTCCATCATCTTGAGATCTTTGTCAAATTCGTAAGTGGTTGGCGTGGTGGGGAGTAAACTCCCGGCGATATAAATGAGCAGGTCCAGCCCGCCCAAATCGATCATCAGCTTTTGTAGGAGCGCGGGAACTTCCGCATACTCCGTGACATCGTGGGGATAGGCCAAAGCCAGCGGTTCAGGGCTGGCGGCGTTGATTTCGGCGCAGACTTGATTCAGCAACGCTGCATCCCGGTCAATCAGGGCCAGGGAATAACCCTCGCGCGCCAAACGGCGTGCCATGGCGGCCCCCAGCCCTTTGGCAGAACCGATCAGGACGGCTCTTCGGCGAGGTTGAAGCGGTGTGGCGGAAGATAATTTCATGGCGGACACGATGCTCTCCGTTATCGTTGAATTGAAAAACTGCATTCATTTTAACATACTCTCGTGAAGACTTTCACACTGTAAAACCCATCAGCGCGCAGGGTTCATTTTGTCAAAACTTATGGATAAATCCAGCCAGCGCCAGTGAAATGTCACTTTTGAATAACCTGCGGCGATTTGTCGTGTTAATCTTTGCATCTGTACCATTCGCAGTGATTAATTCATTTTGGAGGATTTATGCCCCGCAAAGTCAAGTTGATTTTGAACCCGATGGCTGATATGGGCGGCGCCTGGCGCGTGGCCAATGACTTGCGCCCCATTATTGTCGAGCATGGCGGCGCTGACTGGAGCGGCACCGTCTACCCTACGCATGCCACCGAACTGGCAAAACAGGCCGCCCTGGATGGCTATGACATGGTCATTGCGATGGGCGGCGATGGTACAGTCCACGAGGTTGTCAACGGGCTGATGCAGGTTCCGGCTGATAAACGTCCCGTGCTGGGGGTGGTGCCGGTCGGTTCTGGCAATGACTTTGCCCATTCGATCGGCGTCCCGCCCCGGCCCGATCATGCCTTGCTGCAAGCCCTGCGCGGAGAACCGTCGCTGGTGGATGTTGGCTTGATGACCGATGAAAATGGCCGCCAGGAATATTTTGACAACACCGTGGGTATTGGTTTTGACGCCGTGGTGACCATCCGCTCGCACAAACTGCCCGTGGTGCGCGGCTTCTTGATGTACCTGACTGCCGTCATCCAGACCATTTTGCTGAACCACGACCCGGTGCTGATGAAAGTTGAAACGGATGGTGAAAACTGGGAGCAGGAAGCGCTGATGTTTACACTTTGCAATGGCGGGCGTGAAGGCGGCGGTTTCACCATCGCGCCGGATGCCAAAAACGATGATGGCATCTTCAATTATGCGCTGGTCAAAAAATGCAGCCGCCTGATGATGTTTCGCCTGGTGCCCGAGTTCATGAACGGCACCCATGCGCGTTTTCCGCAAATCAAAATGGGAACGTGCCAAACCTTTTCGATCCACGCCGATCGTCCGATGTATATCCATGCGGATGGGGAGATTTTCACCAGTTTTGGCAGCAATCTCAAGGGCTTGAGTTTTGAAATCCTGCCAAAGGCGTTGCAGGTGGTTCGGGGCTGAAGCGTCATCCGCTGGTTTTTTGACCATACCAACTCACCGCCAAGTGGCCAAGCTACCAGGATGCCAAGAAAACCGTTTTCTTTTTGCAGCCCACTGCGCAAAATCCCTTAAAAAAACTTGGCCCCTTGTGCCCCTTGGCGGTTAGCTTTTGACCTTATTTACCTCGCCCGATTTACGTTCCCTTATATGCGAGCAGACGCAAACCGTTCAGCACCACCAGAACCGTGCTGCCCTCATGACCAAGCACACCCAGCGGAAGCGGCAGCCGGATGCTGAAAGCCGAAGCGATCAACACAATGATTACGGCCATGGCAAAGATCAGGTTCTGCCAGACCACTTTTTCAGCCTGGTGTGCCAACCCAATGGTGTAGGGAATTTTCCGCAAATCATCAGACATCAGCACCACATCCGCGGTTTCTATGGCCACATCCGTGCCGCCGCCGCCCATGGCGATACCGATATCGGCTGTAGCCAGGGATGGCGCATCGTTGACGCCGTCGCCGACCATGGCGACCGGGCCGTATTTGTTCTGAAGCGCTTTCAGCACAGTCACTTTGTCCTGCGGCAGCAGCCCGGCATGATACTCATCCACGCCAGCTTTGGCGGCGATTTTGGCAGCCACGCGCGGGTTATCCCCCGTCAGCATGACCACGCGTTCGATACCGACCGTTTTCAGGCCCTTGATCATCTCGATCGCGTCTGGTCGCAGGGTATCCGAAACTGCCAGCAGTCCCAGAAAGTTGGGCGCTTTGTAAACGTACATCGTCGTCTGTCCATCATCTTCCATTTGACGGGCCTTCGCCAACAAATCCGCGGGAATTTGCACGTCGCGTTCCACGAACAGGCGCTCATTTCCGATCCAGAAATGCTGCTTGTTCACGCGGCCTTCCACGCCCTGCCCTGGGATGGCGCGGAAATCGGTAGCGGTAGGCGGCTTTAGGTCACGGTCGTGCGCCGCCTGGACAATGCCCTGGGCGAGGGGATGTTCCGAACGTGCTTCCAGCGCCGCCGATAGGCGAATGAGCTTCGCATCATCCATTTTCTTGTCATAAACAAAAACATCCGTCAGAGTCGGCTTGCCGCAAGTCAGCGTGCCGGTTTTATCAAAAGCCAACACCTTGAGCGTGGCCGTTCTTTCAAGATGCACGCCGCCCTTGAACAGCACGCCGTTTTTGGCCGCGTTCGCAATGGCTGAAAGGATGCTGGCCGGGGTGGAGATGACCAGCGCGCACGGCGAAGCCACTACCAGCCAGGTCATGGCGCGGTAGAAAGTAAGCTGGAAATCATTGCCCAGCAAGAGCCAGGGGATGAAAATCAGCAGAACCGCGGCGCCCAGCACAAAGGCCGCATAATAGTTTTCAAACTTATCCAGCATGCGCTGGGTGGTGGCTTTGGTGGATTGGGCATCCTCCACCATCTGGACGATGCGCGCCAGGGTGGTGTCTTTGGCCAGCCGGGTGACGCGGATTTCAATTGAACCGTTCCCATTTAACGTGGATGCGAACACCCCGTCGCCGCTGACTTTGTGAACCGGCATGGATTCACCCGTGATGGTGGCCTGATCGACCTCCGTCTCCCCGGAAATGATATCGCCGTCGATGGGGAATCGCTCGCCCGGACGGACTACAACTACATCGCCGAGGGTCAACTGTTCGATTGGCAGCGTCACCAGCCGGGAGCCGCGCCGCACCGTTGCGACGGAGGGTCGCAGGTCGAGCAGCTTTTCGATCGCCTTGCGGCTGCGATCCATGGCATAAGTCTGCAGCGTATTCGATAGCGAGAACAGGAAGAGCAGCATCGCGCCTTCTGCCGGAGAGCCAACAAAAGCCGCGCCGACCGCCGCGAGCAGCATCAGCAAATCCACGTTGAGCGTTTTGTCGCCGAGCGCCTTCACCGAAGCGATCACGCCGTAATATCCACCGGCGACATAAGAAACCGCATAGAGAATCGCCACAACCAGCGGATTGAGCCCGGCCATTGCGCCAATCCAGGCGGCTAGACCGCTCACCGCGTTGATGACCGTGAACAACACTTCCAGCCTTTCCTTCGAGATGGCTGGTTTTTTCTCGGCTTCTTCATCTTTGCCGAGGAAGGTGGCTTCCACTTCCGCGCTATCACCGTTGAGCACGACCGCCTGATTCAGGCTGGCGGCGATTACTCCGTTCGAAAAGGTGGCGCTGGGCAAATTCGCAGCGGCCTGATATTGAGTCATCAGCGCCTTGCCCATGGCCCCGGCGCAATTGGCGCAGGCAGGCGCGCCGAATTCCCGTTTGGCGGCACATTGCGCCACGCGCGTGGCCGCCACTTCCCCCGATTGCCGAACGACTTGCAGGGCGCGCTCGTTTGAAATGATGCGCGGATCAAAAATAGCCTTTAATTGGCCGTTTTCCAGGTCGAATTCGACCTTTTGTATACCTTGATAGCCGCTCAGTGTGTCGGTCAGCGCATCAGTGCAGCGCATTCCCGCTTGGGGGACATTAATGGATGGGGTAGTAGTTGTCATTGTAGGTTCCAATTTATTCAATGTGTTGGTTTCCAGGTTTTTACCATACCTGGTCGTTTTCTGGGGAAGTTTTCTGGCAGTCGGGACACAGCCCATAATACAGCACGCGCGCGCCAAGCAGTTTGTAGCCGGAAGCCTGGCTAATCTCGTCATCCAGGTGTTGGACGTGTTCGGATGGGATATCGACAATGCGGTGACAAGCCACGCAGGCCAGATTAACGTGCGGTTCCATCACGGCGTCATAATGGACGTGATCGTCCCCGGCATGGCCGAGCACGTTGACGGCTCCCAGGCTGACAAGCGTATCTAGGGTATTATAGACCGTCGCCAGCGCCAGGGACGGGAACTGCGGGCGCAGTTCTTCGTACAGCATCATGGCGGTCGGGTGCTCATCGCTTTCGGTGAGGAGTTTGCAAATCGCCATGCGCTGTGGTGTCAGGCGCATTCCGGCTTGCTGCAGGGTGGTGGTCAAGGGGGGAAGATTGGTCATGGTTACTCTTATTTAGAACTATTCTATATTTGGAACTATTATAAGTATAATTTTCTAGATGTCAAGAGAGCTTCTAACACTATTCTTATTGACGCTCGTTTTTCAGCATGTTATGATTACCTGCGCCTCTTTGGCACTCGATGGCGTTGAGTGCTAAAGATTTTCCCGTATCGCCCATGGACATTGATGAACGATCTCACTGATCGCCAGAAAAAACTGCTGATGCTCGTGGTGCGCGATTATATAGAAACCGCGCAGCCCGTTGGTTCGCTGCACCTCGTCGAATATTATCGGCTCGAAATGAGTTCAGCCACCATTCGTAATGAAATGGCGGCGCTGACAGAGATGGGTTACCTGCGTCAACCGCATACATCGGCCGGGCGCGTGCCCAGCGAGGACGGATACCGCTATTTTGTCAGCCACCTGATGCACCAGACGGAATTGCCCGAAGCTGTCCAGCACACGATCAGCCACCAGTTTTACCAATCACGGCCCGAGGTGGAGCAATGGATGACGCTGGCCGCTTCAGTGCTGGCGCATCAATCTCAGGCTGTTTCGCTGGTCACCGCTCCGCACGCTGAAAAAGCTCGCTTTAAGCACATCGAATTGATCTCCACGCAGGGACGACAGGTGCTGCTGGTGATGGTCATGTTGGGCGGTGAAGTCAGCCAACAGATTTTGAGTCTGGCCGAACCGGTGGGACAGGAAAGGTTGTCTTCCGCCGCCGCCCGTATCAACCTGAGCTTTCAGGGTCACACCGTCGACGAAATCAGCGCTCTCCCGACTCGCTCGGATGCGCTCGAAGTGGATATCGTCTCGCTGATCACCCGGGACATGCGCCGCGCCACTGAGCGCGTTTCCGGTGATTTGTATTATGACGGCCTGACGAATGTGCTGTCTGAACCGGAATTCAACGCTTCCGAAGAAGCTCGGCGCGCTTTCCGTTTGTTGGATGAGCGTTCATCTCTGCAGGAGTTGCTCTCGCGGACAGTGCTCAACAGTGGCGTGGGCGGCGTGCAGGTTCTGATTGGCGGCGAGGGCACCTGGGAAGAGTTGCGCCAGTGCTCCATGGTCCTGGCCCGTTACGGCGTTCCCGGGCAGGTGACTGGCATGCTTGGCGTGCTTGGACCGATGCGCATGTCTTACAGCAAAACCATCCCGACTGTGCGTTATATGGCTGGCCTCTTGAGCGATTTGATCAACGATACTTTCGTGGATGAGAGAATTGAGTAAAAATTCGCTCTCCGATTTATTACCCCAAAAATTATTAAATAAGGTGCATTCCATGACCGATAAAAAAAGCAAAGCCAAAGAACCAGAAAATTCTGTTGAAATCGAAGTCGATCTGGCTGCTGAGTTGGAGTCGCTCAAAACCCAGCTGACCGAATCCCAGGCGAAAGTGCAGGAATACCTGGATGGGTTGCAGCGTGAACGCGCCGATTTTACCAATTATCGCCGCCGCATGGAGCAGGAAAACTCCCAGATGGGCCGCATTGCAACGGGCACAACCATCAAAAAATTTATCATCGTCATGGATGATTTGGAGCGCGCCCTGGCGCATCGTCCCGCGGACGATGTTTGGGCGAGCGGGATCGACCTGGTCTACCGCAAATTCCAATCCCTGCTCGAAGCCGAGGGTGTGACGCGCATGGAAGTCGAAGGCCGCCCATTTGATCCGAATCTGCACGAGGCCATCATGCAGGAACCTTCGGAAACGCATGAATCCGGGACGGTCATCAGTGTCCTTCAACAGGGCTATATGCACGGCGAACGTGTTCTGCGTCCCGCCCTGGTGAAGGTGGCACAATAACCGCATGAATAAAATCATTGGCATTGACCTGGGAACGACCAACTCGGTGGTCGCTGTGATGGTGGGCAGCGAACCGGTTGTGATTCCGTCTGCGGAGGGGGAGCGGCTGGTGCCGTCGGTGGTGGCGGTCAATAAAACCGGCGAAAGACTCGTCGGCCGGACCGCCCGCAACCAGGCCATTGTCAATGCTCAGAATACGATATTTTCCGTCAAACGCTTTATGGGACGGAAATTCGACGATGAAATGGTGCAGCGCACGCTGACGCGCGTTCCATACCAGGTCAGCGCGGCTGAAAACGGCGATGTTAGCGTGGTAATGGTGGAAAAAAATCACGCTCCGCCCGAGATTTCGGCCATGATCCTTGCCAAACTCAAAGCGGATGCTGAAGCTTATCTCGGCGAACCGGTGACGAAAGCCGTGATTACTGTCCCGGCTTATTTCAATGATGCCCAGCGCAATGCCACCAAAGACGCCGGGAAAATTGCCGGGCTGGAAGTGCTGCGCATCATCAACGAACCGACCGCCTCATCCCTGGCGTATGGCCTGGACAAACAGACCAACGAAGTGATCGTGGTTTATGATCTTGGCGGCGGGACGTTTGACGTGTCCATATTGGAAGTCGGTGACGGGATTTTTGAAGTCAAGGCCACCAGCGGCGATACCTTCCTGGGCGGCGATGATTTTGATCAGCGCATCATGGATTTTCTCATCCAGGAATTTCAACGCGAGAATACGGCCAATTTGCGCAATGACAAGCAGGCCATTCAGCGCCTGCGGGAAGCCGCCGAACGCGCCAAAATTGAACTTTCATCCACTTTGCACAGCGAAATTACCCTGCCTTACATCATCGCCGACGCCAGCGGCCCGAAACATCTATCCGTGACGCTGACGCGCGCCAGGCTGGAGCAATTAACCGCTGATTTGGTGGAACGGACTCTCGTTCCCATCCGGCAGGCCCTGCAGGATGCCGGGTTGACTCCCGTCAAGATTGACGAAGTGGTGCTGGTGGGTGGCATGACGCGCATGCCGATCATCCAGGAGACGGTCAAACGCTTCTTTGGCAAAGAACCGCACAAAGGCGTCAATCCCGATGAAGTTGTGGCTGTGGGCGCCGCCATCCAGGCTGGCGTGCTGGCGGGTGAAGTCAAGGATGTTTTGCTGCTGGATGTGACTCCGCTGACGCTTTCGATTGAAACGATGGGCGGCGTAGCCACAGCGCTGATTGAGCGCAACACCACCATCCCCACGCGCAAGAGCGAAACCTTTTCCACGGCTGGCGATAACCAGCCGCAGGTTGAAATCCATGTGGTGCAGGGCGAGCGCTCACTGGCGGCCGATAACAAAACCCTCGGCCGTTTTATGCTTGACGGCATCCCGCCCGCCCCGCGCGGTGTTCCGCAAATCGAAGTCACCTTCGATATTGACGCCAACGGCATCCTGAAAGTGACCGCCAAAGACCGCTCATCTGGCCGCAGTCAGCACATCACCGTTTCCGCATCTTCCGGCCTGTCCGCGGACGAGTTGGAGCGAATGTGCAAGGACGCCGAAGCGCATGCCGATGCCGACCTGAAAGCGCGCGAGTTAATCGAAACCCGTAACCTGGCTGAAAATATCCTTTTCACGGCCAGCGTCTTACTGCAGGATAATGGCGAACGATTGCCCGAAAAAAATCGGCAGGAGCTTGAGCAGATTATCTCGGACCTGCGTGCTGCCGTGCAAACGGAAAATGTGGACGCTATCCGCACCCTGACCGAATCCCTTGACCAAACCCTGCAGCGCGCTGGAAGTTTCATCTACGAAAACACCTCCCCGAATCCTGCTTCCGGGTCAGACGCATCTACCCGCCCAATGGATGGACTCAACCAATGACAACCAATCGTGACTACTACGAAATTCTCGGCATCTCGCGGACAGCTTCGCAAGACGAAATCAAACAGGCCTTCCGCAAGCTTGCGCGCCAATACCACCCGGATGTCAACAAAGACGCCGACGCTGAAGAAAAATTCAAAGAATTTAATGAAGCCTACAGCATTCTGTCTGATGCTGATAAGCGTGCCCGTTATGACCGCTTTGGGCGCGCCGGTTTGGGCGATATGGGCGGATCGCAGGACTACAGCGTCCACTTCGAGGATATTTTCGAAGAGCTATTCGGATTTGGCATGGGTGGGCGCGGAGGCGCAACGGCGCGTCGCAACGCCCCGCGCCGCGGGCGTGACCTGCAAATGGGTCTCACCCTGACTTTCGAAGAAGCCGTTTTTGGCACTGAAAAGGATATTTCCTTTGAACGCGACGAAACCTGTTCCACTTGCCGTGGCAATGGTTCAGAACCGGGCAGCAGCGTCAAACAATGCGCCACCTGCGGCGGGCGCGGCGAAGTCCGTCAGGTGCGGCAAACCTTCATCGTCCAGATGGTCGAAACCGTGCCATGCCCCAACTGCCAGGGACGTGGTCAAATCATTGAAAAAGCATGCCACACTTGCAGCGGACGTGGACAAGAGCGCAAAAAAATCAACAAAAAAGTCTCCGTTCCCGCTGGCGTGGATAATGGCATGCAAATCCGCCTGCCAAACGAGGGTCAACCCGGTGCCAACGGTGGCCCCAACGGCAACCTGTTCATCGCCGTGGATGTAAAACCGCACGAATACTTCAAACGCAAAGGCGAAGACATCATCCTCGACCTGGATATCAACATTGCCCAGGCCGTGCTTGGCGCGGATATCCCCGTCCCGACGGTGGATGGCAAAGATGAGACACTGACCATCCCCTCGGGGACTCAACCGGGCAAAGTTTTCAACATGCGCGGAAAAGGCGTTCCCCGCATCCGTCAGAGCGGGCGTGGCGATCAAAGAGTCATCGTCAATGTTGATATTCCTAAAAAATTGACCGCAGAACAGCACGAATTGTTCGAAAAACTCGCTCTCACCCTCGGCACAGCCCCCAAGCCCCAGCAAAAAGGCTTCCTCGATTGGCTGAACGAGACGCTGGGCGGGTAGCTTGGGGTAATTCCATTCGATTGGCAGGCACATCAGGATTGTGAAGAATCAGCCCGGTATGATTAAGAAACTCACCTGGGACTCCATTGTTCTTTATATTGGGGTTTTCTTCTCTCTTATTTTAGTGATTGCCTTGCCAAAAGTATATTTTCATATTGATCGGGATTCAGCAACAAGTCCGATAATGAAGGGAAAAGGGGGTGGACAGATGGGAGCAGGCAAAAAAGATGGGTTGGATGAGAAAAATTGGTCAAAAGGCTGGGAATGCAGGCCTGTGCAGCGCAACAAGTGGCAGAGAGAAA
>CAILYI010000184.1 GCA_903838415.1 uncultured Anaerolineae bacterium
AATTTTGAGGAAATTTTTCAGGTGACCATCCACCAAATATCCAAACAGTGGTGGACAATACAAAACCGGGGGGATTTTCCAGACCAAAACACCTGATACAAGAGAGCCTGCCATTTCACGGCAGGCTCTCCAAGTAATCACCACTGTACCAGTGGATTTTGGGTGATTATGGCATTACAACAGCTATTCCGCCGTCACACTGACCAGCGCACACCGGGAAGGCGCATCAGTGGCCTTCCCAGCCTTATTTACTGACCAGGACGTAGATGCCGCCCTGCGTGGTCTTGACGTTGAACAGGCCGTTGCCAGATTCAAAGCCGCCCAGGTCGATCCACTTGCTGCCATCCCAGAACAGGATGGTGAAGTTGGAAGCATTTGCGCCAACCGGGAGGGCAAAGCTGACCAGCATGTCGCCTTTCAGCGGCGCGGAGAGTTTGACTTCCATGGCTACCACATAGGCAAACTGACTGTCGACTGCGGCGGGCAGTTGCGCGCCGGGCTGCAGGGTCAACGAGGCGCCGGTGCCTTCGCCGTCACCGGAGAGACTGCCGCAGGGTAGGGAGACTTGATTGCCCGCCAGGCTCAGGTTATAGCCGCTGGTGTCACCGCCGCAGCTCAGGTCAAAGTTTTGACCGCCTGAAACTTCGACGTTCTTGATGGATGCGCCGTGATTTTCAGGGTAGGAGGGATCGTTTTTCAAGTCATCGCTGCCGGAAGGAGGCGTCACGCTGCCGCCGCCAGGTTCGCCGCCGCTGGGGACTTCAATGCAGGTATAGCCAACATCTACTTTGCCATTGTCATAGCTGCTGACGCTGGTGCAGTAGAAAATAACAGACACTTTGTAGGGCTCAATGCCTGCATACGAGCTTGGCAAGCCATTATCGTGAGCCGTGACCTTACTCAGGAAAACGCCGCCGCTAGGATTAAACTTATAGCCCAAGCTCTGAACATCAAGCGCTGTCAGGTAGAACCCGGCGTAACCATTATAGTTGGCGTCGACGGTGGTGAGGTTCAGGTTTGCGCCGCCGTCAGTAAATGCACCATATCGTCCATTATGGTTAAAGGTGCTGCTGGCCACGTCCAGGTCATAGGGGCTGAGTAAATGAGCGCCATACCTATAGTTATAATTGGCGGTCACTTTGGCCAGGTCGACGCCACCGGTGACGAAGTTATTCACATCAATGCCGTATCCCCCCGTCCCTCCCCCGAACGCGGTATTCACGGCCCATGCGGATCCATTGTAATTGGCGGTGATGGTATCCAGGCTGGCAAGCCCACCCGAGTAGATCTGCAAACCATAAAGGCCATTACCCCACTTGCTGGGGTCAGCATCCTCATTGCCGGTCGGATCACTGAAGATGCTCGGCGCTAAGCCGAAGGTGCTGTTCTTGACTGTCACGGTGCCGGTGCTGCTCTTATCATTGTTATAGGTGTTCAAGGAAGCGCCGGTTGTCGAGTTGCCATTGGCGGTGATGCCATCGATGCTGATATTGCCTTTGGTTTTTACGTTCAACCCATCACCCGAGGTCCAGGTATGGTACGCTTGGCCGCCGTTGTTGCTGAAGGTGCCGCCGGTGATGGTGTAGTTACCTGTATCAGTGAAGCTACCTCCTGTATCAGTGTTGCTGCCCAAGTCGGCGCCGATGAAACCATTATTGGAGGCTTGCACGTTGGTGAGCGTGACATTCTTAAAGTTATTAATTATTGCGCCACGATAACTGTTTCCATTAAATTTACTATCAGTTATGACCAGGCTGTTTGCCACGCCACAAGAACCACCCGTACAGGAAATACTCGCACCTTCGGATGGTGAATTCAGAACCTGGACGTTATTCAGCGCGACATTGCCCAATGATCTGATGGTCAATCCATTATCGGCGCCAGATGTATCACCTGTACCGTTGTAAGTAATATCTTTGAGGGTTAAATTCCCGGCCCAAATAATAGAAATCGGTACATTGAAGGTGGAAACGCCAGAAACAGTTGTGTTTGCGCCTCCGACCCAGCCGCCCTGCAAGGTCAGTGCATAAGTATTAAGACTATTGATGGATATGGCGCTGGTATCGCTTGGCGCCGCCTGAATCCAGATGACGCCATCTGTAGTTTGCGTGTCGGCAAAAGTCAGCGCGGTCTGTAATTTCCCATCATTTGTGGAGCAACCGAAAGAGCCTGAGGTAGGAGTAAAAACAGTACTTGGACACCAGATCGGGTCGCCCTGAGCTACCACATCCGCGGCGGCCTGGGTGGCGAGCGGCAGGGGTTGGCCGTTTTCATCGAGCACCACCACGTCGGTGCCTGCGGGCACGGCGCTCAGGTCGATGACCGGGTCGGCAGCGGGGGCTTCGGTGGCGGCGGGCGCCGGTTCGGGCGTGGCGGCGTCAGCCGGGGCGGCTTCGGTCGCGGCCGGGTCGACGGGTGGAGTTTCACCCTCGGCGCGGGTGGCGGTCGGCAGAGCCAGTTGGGCCAAGAAGACCAGCAGCGTCAGGATATAGAAGAATTTATTGGGACGTTTTTTTAGGTACATGACATTTTCCTTGTTTTGACATCTAATGGACATGGTTTTTTCTTCTCAAACAGAAATTTAGCTTTGTAGTAAAGCCTTAGATTTGAAAGACC
>CAILYI010000185.1 GCA_903838415.1 uncultured Anaerolineae bacterium
GGGCCTAAAGTGTGCTTACCGGGGCCTAAAGTGTGCTTACCGGGGCCTAAAGTGTGCTTACCGGGGCCTAAAGTGTGCTTACCGGGGCCTAAAGTGTGCTTACCGGGGCCTAAAGTGACAGTCATCTTGGAGATGACTGTCACTTTAGGGCGCTAATCGCGCAGCGCCTCCGGCAAACTGCGCGCGGAGCCGGTCTCACGGTCGAGCAGTTCCCAATCCAGAATACATTCGGCCACGCTGGAACCGTCGGCGCGGGTCAGGCCCACATATCGCGAACCGCCCGTCTCGCTGACCGTCAGCGGGTGTGTGGAGATGCTCAAAGCCTCGCCCCACACGGCAGGAGACAGGTATTGGATGTGCACACGGCGCGCAGAAATTATCAGCGACTGCCCGGCCAGTTTGGCGGCAGGCCAGCCGCGGGTGGCAAAGTCCAGCGCGGCGGCCTCTTCAGCGAAACTGACGTACACCGCGTTATTGACATGCTCCAGCGCATCCAAATCCCGCCATTCCACCTGGCGCGCCGTGACCTGCGCCGCAGCCGAAGCCGGGATTTTGGGAAAGCGCTCGAAGGGAAAGACGCGCGGCGATTCGATCCGAAAATTGTTGATGATGTGCTCGGGCGGGCTGGCCGGGCGCTGCGTTTTAATATCCATGCAGACGATGTGCTGCGAACCCTGCGCGACGACCTCGCCACTCTCCTTGAGCGTCAGCTCGAAGCAGCGTGTACCGCGCACGCGCTGCCAGTTCACCATCCAAATGGTAAAGTCAAAAACATCGTTATGGTGCAGCGGGCGCAAAAAGTGAATTTCCGTCTCGCGGATCAACCAGAAAAGCCCCAGGGCTTCGTCGCTGTTGGGGCCCAGGCCCAGGGCGTCGCCCCAATCGTAAGCCGTTTCGACCAGGTAGCGCAAAAAATTGGCCGGGCTGACGTTTCCGCTGGCATCCAGCTCAGACCAACGCACGCGAAAAGTACGGATAAAAATTTTAGACATTGGACCTCGGTGAAAAATCGGGGATGTGTAAAGCGAAATAAGGAAAGGTTACCCAATTTCCCGTTACTTCTTTCTCAGCAACTCGATTCTCTGTTGCAAATAAGTTGAAAAATAGCCATCGTAGCGCCTCCACAACTCAGGCAGCATCCAATCGCTGCCGCTCACACGACCGCGACAGGTGGGCGCGCCACAGGCGCAATCGAACTCATCAAACGAACTACTGTCCGCCATGGCGTAATCAAAGGTGATTTCCTCGCCCGCGGCGATTTCGCGCATCGCCACCAGCGAAATCTGGCCATGAATTCCCGCGTTCGGATTGCAGGAATGATTGACACAATCCGCGGGTTCTTCCATATCCAGTGGCGCCAGGTACAAACCCTCGTAAATCTGGATGGTGTGTCCCTGCTCGTCGCGCGGCAGCGCCAACACCTGATCGAGCGTCACCACCTGCCCGCCCCAAACCGCCAGAAGCTCATGCTGCTTGACGGACTTGAGCGCATACACGGCAGAACCACCCTTCTCGGGCGCCCGGCGCACCTCCAACTTGGGAGAAAGATACCCGGTGGTCAAGCTGCACCATCCAGGCTCAAAGTATGGCCGTTTTTCTTGAGCCACTCGCGCTGCAGCTTGTAATCGGGCAGCATGCGCTCCACCTCGGCCCAAAACCGCGCCGAATGATTTTGCACCTTCAAATGCGCCAACTCATGGATCACCACGTAATCGACCACTTCCAGCGGCGCCATCACCAACCGCCAGGTAAAACTCAACGTCCCGCGCGAACTGCACGACCCCCAGCGCGTCCGCGCTGCCGTAATGCGGATTTTCTGATAGCGCAGGCCGAACTTCTGCGCCAGTTCCACCACCCGGCCCGTCAGGATTTTCAACGCGGCGACCCGGTACCACTGCTCAAAAACGATCAGCGCCTGCGGCAAATATTTTTGCTTCAGGAAAAACCCCGCCTCGAACTTGAGCGCCGCCTCTTGATTTTCGACCAGGCTCAGGGCATGCTCCTGCCCTAAAAGCGGGAATTTCTCCCCAGCCTTAAACTGTCTGACCGTCAAAAGGGCGGGAGGCAGCGCCTGCGCTTTTTTCTCGTTAATCCACCCGCTTTTGCTCTCCACAAACGCGCGGATGGTTTTTTCAGGCGTCTTCAACGGCGCGCGCACAATCACCTTCCCATCCCGCTGGATGATAATGGCCATCGTGCGGCGCTTCGAACGGATAATCTCGTCAACCAGGGTAAGCATGGCGCTATTGTAAAGCACAATGTCATCAATAATCGAGACGAAAATTTGTTGAATTTCAGGCAAA
The DNA here is from genome assembly GCA_903838415.1 of uncultured Anaerolineae bacterium. GTDB lineage: Bacteria > Chloroflexota > Anaerolineae > Anaerolineales > Villigracilaceae > UBA5195. The sequence continues at coordinate 2,304 of CAILYI010000185.1, forward strand.
ATAGGTATACACTATTGTTACACGTAATTAGTGGGCAAGGCTTTCAATACCTTAGCAAGCCAAGCCGTGCGGTACGAATCAGCGAAAAGCCCGCCCGGCTTTTTTCCAAACAATATATGACTCTCCTGCAAGAAGTCGTTTTTAGCAGGCGAAACTCGGGCCAAAAGTCAGCCGAGAGCCTAACCAGCGTGCCAGGCGGGTCAGCGCGGAGAGACAAAAAGATGTTACGGA
>CAILYI010000186.1 GCA_903838415.1 uncultured Anaerolineae bacterium
GCAAGAAAATCATCATCGTAGATGATGTCATCAGCACCGGATCAACCTTGCAAGGCATGCGCATGATTATGGATAAAGCCGGGGCGAAAATCGTCGCTGAAACGGCCATCCTGACCGAAGGCGAGAAGTCGCAATGGCTGCATATCATCGCCCTGGGACATTTGCCGCTCTTCACAGACTGATTTCATTCCAAAAACGGGCAGACGCCTTCGTCAGCGTCTGCCCGTTTTGATTTAATCCTCGGCCGCGCGGGCCACTTCATCCGCCGCGAAGATGACTTCTTCCCGCCCGGTCAGCTTCTCCTGCACCTTGTTGACGATCAGATTCAGGTGTCCGGCGTGCGCCACAAAATCAACATCATCCGCGGGGACAGTCAGCACCGGGCAGAGTGTAAAGTTCGCAATCCAATTCTCATAGAGGACATTCAAACTATTCAAATAGTCCGGCGCGATGGAACGTTCGTAATCCCGTCCACGGCGCGCAATGCGGTTGACCAGCGTTGGCACCGAAGCGCGCAGATAAATGACCAGGTCGGGCGGCGGCAGGAACTGCATCACCGTTTCGTACAGTTCACGATACGTCCCATAATCACGGGGATGGATGTAGCCTTGCAGATACAAGTTCTGCGCAAAAATCTCGGCATCTTCATAGACGCTGCGATCCTGCACCACCGAAGTGGGATGACTGGCAATCTGGTGATGCGCGCGCAGTCGATGGGTCAGAAAAAAAACCTGCGAGTGAAACGACCAGGCCGCCATATCCTTGTAAAAATCTGACAGATAGGGATTTTCCGTCACCGGCTCAGAGAACGGCTCCCAGCCCAGTTTGCAGCACAGCAAATCCAGCAAGGTTGATTTCCCAACCCCGATATTCCCGGCAATGGCAACAAATTTTTTCATAGACACTTCCCAGGCTGATTACTTCGAGATTTCGCCCGCCAATTCCTTATCAATGATCTGTTTAAAGACCTCGTATGGCTGCGCGCCCACCACGGCCAGCCCATTGACGAAAAAAGTCGGCGTGGAGCTGACGCCCAATTCCGAGGCAAACTTGAAATCGGCAGCCACCTCATCCTTGAAGCGGCCCTCGCTGACACACTTGCCAAACTGATCGGTATTCAAGCCCAGCTCCCCGGCATATTTAAGATAGGCATCACCACCCAGGCCATTCTTATGCTCAAACAAGGCATTATGATATTGCCAGTAGGCGCCCTGCTCCCCGGCGCAATTCGCCGCTTCAGCGGCAGATTCAGCATTCGGGTGGATGGAATATAACGGAAAATCGCGGTACACAAAGCGGATTTTCCCCTTATATTCATCCATTAAACGGGCATAGACATCGCTATACCAGCGCACGCAAAACGGACACTGATAATCGCTGAATTCGATGATCGTGATGGCGGCATTCTCGGGGCCAATCGACGGATTGCCGCCCTCCGGCACATCATAGCGTTTTACGTCGGGTGCGATATTCACTTGCGTATCCGACGGCGCAGTATCGCGGCCCCAGATCAGCCAGCCCGAACCAAGCCCGAGCAGAAAAATGGCTGGTAAAGCCAGCCCCAGCAACCAATTTGGTTTTGAAACGGCGGGTTTTTTATGAGTCTCTTCCATGCGGGCATTATAACCCGATTGTAATCACGCGATCAAAATGTTACCATAAGCGAGAAAAGGAGATCTATGAAGCATAAAAAGTGGATTTTTTCCATCCTGATTCTGATTCTGGTTCAAGCAGCCTGCAACCTGCCCCAGGCCGCTCCCGCGCTGACTCCCCCCAGCCTGCCCACCGTTATCGAAACAGCCACCGCCCTCCCGGCCCCCGCTACCGCACCTGTCAGCACCGACCTGCCGCCCGCCGCCGCTGCCACCCCCGCAGCGACATCGACTCCCGTCCCCACGCCGACCCTGACCCTCTCACCCAGCCCCACTCTGACGGAGACCGCCAACCCGGCGAAGCTGTTCAGCGACATCAAGCTCTCCACCCAGGTACTATCGCTCAGCTGCGAGCCAAAAGCCGTCCGCTTTGAAGTCACCCCGGCCAATCCCAAAATCGCCAACGTGGTGCTCTTCATCCGCCTGCGCTACAAAATCAGCGGAGACCGCACCGATTGGAATGACGGTTTCGCCATGAAACCGTTCAATGGCGGGTTTTATTATGACCTGAACGCCGGGGGCATCCCTTATTTCAACAAATTCAAAGAACCGGTGGCCTGGGTGCTGTACCAATTCGCCGCTACCGATCAAAGCGGCGCCGTCATTGACCGCAGTGAAGTCTTCACGGACAAATTGACGCTTTCCGCGCTTTGCCCGTAACGCGCATCCTTTTCAAACCCGGAGCGTATACCTTGAATGGAGGCGCAAATGACAACCATTCATAAACATCACGAGCATCACAAACACCATCAAGCTCACGTTCCCTGGTTTCTGTGGCCCTTCTGGGCCGTCTGGAAGCTGCTCGCCACCATCGTGGAACTGGTGGGCCGCTTCGTAGCGATCGTCATCGGCCTGGTGCTGATCCTGGTCGGCGTCCTGCTCAGCCTGACGATAGTCGGCGCGATCATCGGCATCCCATTGGCCATCATCGGCCTGCTGCTGACGCTGAAAGGCATCTTCTAAACCAGGTCAAAACAAGCAACTGCGCGGTGAAAATTCCTTTTCACCGCGCAATTCTGTTTGAATCGCCAACATTTCCTTATAGGATTTCCGTCGTTTCCTTGCGGCATAGCCAACGTTTGCTGACGGCATATCCAGTGGAGCTTTCGCAGCAGTACATTATGATACGCTGCGGCTTAGGATGGCACTTATTGCCATCTGAAACATCTTATTACGGTTTGCCTGCCATTTGGCTGCTCTGCGCAAAACAGAATCGGCGACCAGAATTCAGGCGAAGCGATGTACAATTATTGGTGCAAGGAACAAAAATGGCTCTTCACCATGTTACTATCGAAATCCCCGAAAAGGTTTTACTTGCAGAAAAGACAGACGTCGAGTCTTTTGGGCGTGAATTGCGCATGCTGGCGGCGGTTAAGTTGTTTGAAATGGGCCGACTCTCATCAGGCCGCGCCGCTGAACTTGCAGGAAGATCAAGAGTTGAGTTTCTTCTTAATCTAAACCGTTATAAACGTATTCCCTTTTGCCGCTGAACTCGATGATTTAGAAATCACAAGGGCTGGTAGATAAAATCGAGCCCTATGTAACAGGGTAAACAATGCGGTCATGTGGGTTTCTGCTGAAGTAAAGCATCGAATTCTGGTTTTGGCGGGCGAGTCTGAGTAACAAATTGCGCGAACAATTCTGATCGGGGGCGCTGCCAGCCTTTGACGGTTCAGATATTCTTCCAGGGAAAATAACAGATGACCAGAAAAGTCTTTTGGGAAAATCCTTATCTAACTGAGTTAGATGCGACGGTAATAAGCGTCAATGCTGATGACATCCTGCTAGATCAAACGATTTTTTACGCTCAGTCTGGCGGACAAGAAAGCGACCACGGCACCATCAACAATTACCACGTGACGCAAGCGCGCAAAGACGGTCAAGAGATCATTTATACCGTCGAATCTGGTCATGGCTTGCGGCCAGGCGATCGGGCAAAGATGGTCATTGATTGGGAGAGACGTTATCAGCTCATGCGGCTCCATTTTGCCGCAGAAGTAATCCTGGAATTGACATACCAGAAGTTGGAAGGGATTGAAAAGATTGGTGCTCATATCGCGCAAGACAAAGCCCGGATAGATTTCAAGTGGCATGAGAACATCTCCAGTATCTTCCCCGCTTTGGAAAAAGAAGCGCGCCAATTGATTGAGTCGAATCAAGAAATAGAGAGTACTTTTAGCGACGAAGCCTCGGAAAAACGATACTGGAAAGTTCAAGGGTTTTCACAAGTCCCATGCGGCGGAACGCACCTGAAAAGAACCGGCGAAATTGGAGAGATTGCGCTAAAACGAAACAATATCGGCAAAGGCAAAGAAAGAATCGAAATTTGCGTCAACGACATGCGCTGGCAAACAATCAACTGATTATGGCGGGTGGGGCAAACAGCAACAGGTCAAATTCAAATAATCCAGCGATGTCCCGCGGGTGTGAAACAAGCCCCGCGGGACATCGCTTTTTTAACGGCTTGATCCTGCCGCCATCAAGGGCTGATAGCGGGATTTTTGGCAGCCTGGATGGCTTTCTGCAGGCGGTTGCGCAGTCCAATCAGCGCCAGCTTGACGGGGGAAATCCGCAGAAGCAGCAAAAACAGGGCGATCGAGCCATACAACAGCGGTTGAAGGATATTGCCCTGCAAACGCGTCAGGTTGCCTTTGACCGACAGCAAAAAGTGAAAGACGACCAGCGGCGAGATGAGATAAACCAACCGGTGCAGGCGCTTCCAATTCTTACCAAGACGTTTCATCCAGTATCTGAAAGAGGTCAGCACCAGCGGCAGCAGCATCAGGAAGACAAGCAAACCGATGAGAATGTACGATTTGGTGCCCACGTCGCGCAGGATGGATTTGAAATTGAAGCCATAATCCAGGCCGATAAAAATGGCCAGGTGGATGGCGGCATACATAAACCCATAATTGCCAAACGCCTTGCGGCGCAGAGTCAGTTCTTTCCAACCAAGGATGGCGCTGAGGGGCGTACAGGCCAGCGAATACAGCAAAAACGTCAGCGCATGGATGCCAGTCTGCTGCTCAATAGCCTGGATGGGGTTGGCCGTCAGGCGGCTGGCGAAGAAATTGTAGCCAATCAGCGCCAGCGGCGCCCAGCCGCCAACGTGCACGATGATTTGGAGCAGGGTTGGTCGTTTCATGGATTAGTAGTTCACCCGTAAATCCATGCCGTTATAAAGCGAGGCCACCTGATCGGCGTAGCCGTTGAACATGAGCGTATCCCGGCGTTGCAGCTCGCCAATGCGCCGTTCGCTGCCCTGTGACCAACGCGGATGGTCAACCTGCGGGTTGACGTTCGAATAGAAACCGTACTCATTGGGCGAAATCGCGCTCCACATCGTGGCGGGCTGTTCGGCCACCAGTTCGATTTTGATGACCGCCTTGATTGACTTGAAACCATATTTCCACGGAACGACCAAACGCATCCCACCGCCGTTTTGAGCGGGGAGTTCGCCGCCATACATGCCAGTCGCCAGGAGAGTCAGGTCGTGCATGGCCTCGTCCAGGCGCAGGCCTTCCTGATAGGGCCACGGATACAGGTTGTCTTTCTCACCCGGCATTTCATCCGGGCGGGTGACGGTTTCAAAGCGCACGTATCTGGCGTCCGAAGTCGGCTCCACTTCCTTGAGCAATTTTGCCAGCGGGAAACCCATCCACGGAATGACCATGCTCCAGGCTTCGACACAGCGCAGGCGGTAGATACGTTCTTCTGGCTGGAATTGCCTGATCAAATCTTCAAGCGCGTATTTTTTGGGCTTGTTCACCAACCCAGAAACTTCCACCTCCCAGGGCGAGGTCTTGAATTTGGCGGACAGGGCGGCCACGCCGCCTTTATCGGTGGTGAATTCGTAATAGTTGTTGTAATGGGTGATGTCGTCGAAAGTGTTGACCGGGTCGCCCAGTTCATCGGTTTTGGCGCTGGCGGCAGCTTGCGCGGCGGTGGTGGGTTCGGGTGTACCCGTCAGCTGCGGGGCGCAGGCGGCCAGCGCCATTGACCCGGCCAAAACGCCTGCCGCTTTGATAAAATCCCGCCGCGTCAGATAGACCTGCTTCGGGGTAATTTCAGAGGATCGAACCGGTATAGATTTGAAATTTGCGTCCATGTGAACAACTCCTGAATAGGAGTAAGATTATCACATTAATATAAGAATTGCTTTAGAAATAAAGAAGGACAGGTTGTGAACCTGCCCTTCTGCTGTTAATCGCCGAGATAATCCCGTAAATGGCGGCTGCGGGTGGGATGCCGCAATTTTCTCAAGGCCTTGGCTTCGATCTGGCGGATGCGCTCGCGCGTCACGTTGAAATAACGGCTGACTTCTTCGAGCGTGTGGTCTTTACCGTCGATCAGGCCGAAGCGCAGTTCCAAGACCTGGCGCTCGCGTTCTGACAACGCCGCCAGCGCATGCTGAACCTGCTCCCTGAGCATTTCGCGCGCGGCGGCATCCATCGGCTCGAGGGCGTCGTCATCCTGAATGAAATCGCCCAGCTGCGAGGAATCCTCGTCACCGACCGGGCCTTCCAATGAGACCGGTTCTTCCGCAGAACGCAAAATCCGGTAGACTTTGGCGGTGGCAGTCTCCCAGCGATGTTTAATTTCGGGCTCAAGTTCCCTGGCTTCAGATTTGGCAAGCAGAATAGCCTGCACATCTTCCGTGGAAAGATAACCAACTTCGAGGGCCAACTCGTTGGTGCTTGGTTCGCGTCCATATTGCTGGACCAGCTGACGTTGAATACGCAGAATGCGCGTGATCGATTCGAACAAGTGCACCGGGATGCGAATGGTGCGCGCCTGTTCGGCAATGGAACGGTTGATCGACTGGCGAATCCACCAGGTGGCGTAGGTGCTGAATTTGAAGCCGCGCCGAGGGTCAAACTTGTTGACCGCGCGTAATAACCCCAAATTTCCCTCCTGGATTAAGTCCAAAAACGAGATGCCGCGCCCCAGATAGCGTTTGGCTACGCTGACCACAAGTCTTAAATTGGCCCGGATGAGGGCCTGGTTGGCGTCTTCAGAACGAAATTCAAGGACTTTGGTATCGTAAGCCAGGTCTTCTTCGGAAGGCAGGCTGCGATACAGGCTGCGGGCCGCCGGGCAGGTGGAATGGTGCTGGTTACAATACGTCGAAAGCCATTCCGCGAGATGCGGCGGGAGCATGTAAAGGTCAACAAATAAGTTGAAAGCGTTGGCGGCCAGGCTGTTCCAGAGTGTATCCCGTCCCCATTGACCGTTATCGAGAAATGCGCGCAAATAAGAAGGTGAGTCGATATCCCAACCCTGGCGCAAGGCCTGGGCTGAGGCCAACACCAACGCAATATCGGGCAGATTCGCATTCAGACGACCGGCATCTTCATACAACCGCCGCCAGGAAATCACCAATTCATCCACCAGAGCCCGATAGACCGTTGTCAGGTGATCGACGCCATGCCGGTCAGCGCGGCTCTGAAGATTTTTCAACAGGCGATAGGCCTCGATTTGCGTTGAAAGACGAAACTCGCTATCGGCGTCCAGCAGTTTGACCTGGCCGATTTCGCGCAGATACAGCCGCACCGGGTCTTCAGACATTTCTTCTGCCAGCGCCGGGTGCGACAAATCCAACGTGTCGTCAACGTCCAACTCAATGGCATCGTCAGGCGTAATATCAACGTCGTCAACTTCCGCCACCATGTCATCGTTTTCAAGATCAGCGACATCAGGCAATAAATCTTTTGGGCTTTTTATGTCACGTTTTTTACCGGGCATGGGTTACTTCCGTCTGTATTCAATCAATCTACGACGCGCCTCATCCAAGCGATTCAGCATGCGTCCATATTGCAACATTGTCTGTTGATAGTTGGTTGCGCGCACTTCACCAGCCAGCTGCGCATCTTCAATCACGAACCTTAATTGATTAACGTTCTCGCTCAAAGATTGTTGGCGTACCTGCAAAACCTGCCTCGTCAATTCATCCAGCAGACGGTCATCTGCGCCTTTTGAAGGACGTTCCGCCAGCAAACTGGCGTAGGTCTCGCGCAAACTCTCATCCAGGTGCGCCTCCACATAACGCGCCTGCTCTGATTCATCCTGTTCAAGCGATTGCTGGATCAGGCGCAAAATCATCTGATAATCAGTATACTCGAAATCTGAAATCGAAAGCGCCGCCAGACCCGATTCTTGCAAGCGCCGGTCGAGATGCGGCAGCAAATCGGGACGACGCAAAAGCAGCGCCAGACAGGAGATTTCAACCATTTTATTGCGACTGGGATGCGAGGCCGCTGGAGCCATTTCCCGCTGCGGAGCGGCCTCGACCTTTGGGCGCTGTCGCCGGATTGGACTCACCGGAGCCTTGATTCCGGTCAAGGTGCGTTCATCCACCTTCAGCCGCCGCGCCAGCATCTGACGGTACGAATCGCGCTCGACCGGGTTGGGCAAATCCTCGATCAAGATCTGAATCTGCGCGGCGATCTCGCCTTTCACCTTGGGGTCATTCACGTCCTGACCGGCCACCAGCGTATCGAGCACATGCTCCACGATCGGCTTGGCCGCCTGGATGAGTTTGGCCCACTCGGCCGGGTCGCGCGCCACGATTTCATCCGGGTCCAGCCCATCGGGCATCTCGGCCACGCGCAAATCGGCCTGCAGACGGGCTTCATGGCGCAGCAGTCCGCGCGCATCAAAACGCAGTTCCTCCTCGCGGTCCATCGAGGCGCGCGCCGCGTCCAGGCCGCGCAAAACGGCTTTCTGACCGGCGGTATCCGGGTCGAGCGCCAGCACGATCTTGCGCGTGAACTTTTTCAGCAGGCGCATCTGGTCTTCGGTCAGCGCCGTACCCATCGGCGAGACAACGTTCTCGTACCCGGCCTGATGGACAGCGATCACATCCAGGTAGCCTTCGACAATCACAGCCTGGTCAGCGGCGCGGATGGGCCGGCGCGCCCGGTCGAGGCCGTAGAACAGGTGGCCCTTGTCAAACAAAACCGTCTGCGGGGAATTCATGAACTTGGGGATGTCGTTCGGGTCGAGGATGCGCCCACCAAAACCGGTCATTTTTCCGTTTTCATCGCGGATCGGGATCATGATGCGGTTGCGGAATTTGTCGTAAACGTGCGAATCTGTCGGCTGAACCCCGGCAGTTTGGGATTCTGTCTGTCGTTCGGTCGCCAAACCCACATCCAGCATATCCTGCGATGTGTATCCTTTGGCGGCGAAATATTTGAGGGTCGCATCCCAGGCGTGCGGCGCATAACCCAACCCGAAGGCTTCAATCGTCTGCAGGGTGAGATGCCGCTTTTCGAGCAAATAATCCAGCGCGGTTTTTCCCGCGGGGGTATTCAGCAATTGGTGACGGTAAAAGGTGACAGCGTCCTCCAGTAAATTCCGCAGACGCTGATTTTCTTCCTTTTGTTCGGGCTTTTCCATCTGAAGTTCTTCAAGCTGCACCCCAGCGCGCTCCGCCAGGCGGCGTAGAGCTTCTTTAAACTCGATGCCCTCTTTTTTCATCACAAATTTGAAAATGTCGCCGCCATCACCGCACTCACCAAAACAGCGCCAGGTGCCCGTTTCAGGCCAGATGACGAAGGCTGGGGTGCGAGTGTTCGAGTGGAAGGGGCAAAAGCCCGTCTGCGTGCGGCCCGACCGGCGCAGTTTTACCCCGGCCTCGCTGGCGAGGTCGACAATGTCGATGCGGGATTTGATTTCGTCGATGGATGACATGGTTTTTGGCAGTTTACCGGTAGGGGCGAATAAGCGAACAATATAATTATAGACGAAAGTAAAAGACCGGGGCGCGCGGCCTCGGTCTTTGATTTTCGTTTGGGTTCGTGCTAAAAGCCTTCGAGTTTGCTCAGGTCGGCCAGCCCGGCGGAAAGGCTGGCGATTTGTCCCAATAGCGCCAGGCGGTTGGCCTTGACGGCCGGATCGTCGGCCATGACCAGGATTTTGTCGAAAAATTCGGTGATGGCCGGGATGAGGGTTTCGACCGCCGCCAGGAATTCGTCGATGGACGACGGACGCTGGACGCTGGACGATAAGGCTGCGTACAGGTCGCGCTCGGCGGGTTCAGCCAACTTTTGGCTGTCCACGGCGCCCTGCTCACTGATCTTCGCCGAGCGGATGATGCGCACGCAGCGGGCGTAACCATCCAGCAGCGGCGTCCAGTCGGGGCGTTTGACCCACTCCATTAACTGGCGCATCGCGCGGGCGGAAGCAGCGGGATTGTGGGATTGGGCCGCCAAAACGGCCTCCACCACGTCATAACGGAAGCCCGTTTCGGTCAGCAGAACACGCATCCGCCCGGTCAGGAAATCCAGCACCTGGGCCTGAATCTGCTCTGAAACGGGGATCGGCTGGAGCGCGGCGGCTTTTTCGATGGCGGCGCGCAGGTCAAAGTCGAGATCATGCTCAATCAGCGGCTGGACGGTGCCAATCGCGGCGCGGCGCAGGCCAAACGGATCCTTGGCGCCGGTCGGGGCCAGCCCGGCAGCAAACAGCCCAACGAGCGAGTCGATCCGGTCGGCAAGCGCCACCACCACCCCGGCCTTACTCTGCGGCACGGGCTGATACTGCTCGCCTATCGCGGCGGCCACTTCGGGCGCTTCGCCGGAACGCAGCGCATACTCGCGTCCAATGATGCCCTGCAGCGAGGTCATTTCGGTCACCATTTGCGTGGTCAGGTCGGCTTTGGCGAGGAAGGTGGCGCGCTGCACGCTAGCGCGTTCGAAGTCATTCAGCCCGCACATGGCGGCGATCGCGGCGGAAAGCTGCAGCATGCGCTCGGATTTGTCGAGCAGCGAGCCGAGCTTGGTCTGGAAGGTGAGCGTTTTCAGCCCGGCACGGTAATGTTCGAGCGGGAATTTGACATCTTCGCGGACGAAGAAATTCGCGTCAGCAAAACGCGCGCCGAGCACATGTTCGTTGCCCTGCGTGACGATATCGAGATATTGCTCGTCGCCGTTGCGGATGGCGATAAAAGACGGCAGTAGATTGGAAGATTGGGAATTGGTAACCGGGAAATAGCGCTGGTGCTTTTTCATCGTGCCGATCAGCACATCTTTGGGCAGTTCCAGGAAATCGGGGTTGAATCCGCCCAGGACGGCGGTCGGTTTTTCGATCAGGTTGGTGACTTCAGCCAGCAAGCCGGGCTCGATGAGCGCTTCGCCGTTGACCGTTGCCGCGGCCTTTTTGACCATTTCAACGATCAGGCGGGAGCGTTCGGCCGAGTCGAGCACAATTCCGGCGGCGCGCAGCACTTCGAAGTATTGATCGGCCGAGGCGATCGGCAATTTGGGCGAATCGTAGGGCCGCAGGCCGCGCGAGACGTTGCCAGCGATCACCCCGGCATATTCAAACGGGATGACGTTTTCGCCGAGCAGCGCCACGAACCAGCGCAGCGGGCGGCTGAAGGCCACGCCGCTGTCATTCCAGCGCATGGTTTTGATGAAGGAAATCCCGGCGACGAAGGCGGGCAGAGCTGCGGCCAACACTTCGGGCGTGGGGCGGCCCTTCGAGCTGACAATGGCCACCACATATTTTCCGCCGTCGATTTCGCGGGTTTGCAAGTCTTTCGGCTCGAGGCCGTTCTTTTTGGCAAAACCCAGCGCGGCGGGCGTGGCGTTGCCATCCTTATCAAAGGCGCGCTCGGCGGGCGGACCCTTGACAAGGTCTTCGCGGTCGGGCTGACCAGGGGCAAGATTCTCGACGAAAACGGCGAGGCGGCGCGGGGTGGCGTAGACTTGCACGGGACCGTGCTCCAGCCCGAGTGCAGCCAGCCAGGCTGGAACTTTGTCGCGGAGCTGAGTCAGTGCTGAATCCACATCCCCAGCGGGGAGTTCTTCGACGCCAATCTCAAGGATGAAGGATGAATTATGAAGGCTGAAGGATGAAAAATCTGAAGGTTTTGATTCCGCCTTCATCCTTCCGTCTTCATCCTTTAGGAGCGGATATTCCAGTTCTTTGCGCTGCTCCAGATAAGTCAGTGCCACGCGCCGCGCCAGGTCGCGCATTTTGCCAAAGCTGGCCTGGCGCTCGGTGAGACTGATCGCACCGCGCGCATCCAGGATGTTGAAGGTGTGCGAGGATTTCAGGACGTAATCGTGGGCGGGCAGGACGAGTCCCTGGGCCAGGCAGGCTTCGCACTCGGCCAGGTAGAGTTCGTACATCTGGCGGGCGCGGGCCACATCGGCGACTTCGTAATAGTATTTGGAGTGTTCAAACTCTTCGCGGCGGCGCACTTCGCCGTAGGAGATGAACTCGCCCCCGTCATGGGGGTCGTTCCAGGGTTCGTTCCAGATACCTTTGGCGTTGTTGAGCGCAATCAGGATGCGGTCGAGGCCGTAGGTGATTTCGACAGCGACCGGATCAAGGGCCACGCCGCCAACCTGTTGGAAGTAGGTGAACTGAGTGATTTCCTGCCCGTCGAGCCAGACTTCCCAGCCCAGGCCCCAGGCCGAGATGGCGGGCTGTTCCCAGTTGTCTTCCACGAAGCGGATGTCGTGCTGGCGCGGGTCGATGCCGATCGCTTTGAGCGACTCGAGGTAGAGTTCCTGCGGGTTACCGGGATCGGGCTTGAGAATGACCTGGTATTGGTAGTGCATCTGCAGCCGGTTGGGATTCTCGCCGTAGCGGCCATCATCCGGGCGGACGGAGGGTTCGACGTAGGCCACGCTCCATGGCTCGGGGCCGAGCACGCGCAAAAAGGTGGCTGGGTTCATCGTCCCGGCGCCGACCTGGGTGTAGTAAGGCTGCCAGATCAGGCAGCCGCGCGAGGCCCAGAAGTTTTGCAGGGAAAGGATCAGGGATTGGAAGGAGTGGGTCATTTTATATTTCCGCTTGTCAAAATTGGGATGAGTGCGGGAAGATTATACCGTGAAAAAGAAAGCGCCCATGCTGGCAAAAACTGCTCAGCAGGGGCGGCCCGGAAGGAGACTAATCGGCCCTTCATCAATCTTTGGTGTTCAAATCGGCCAAAATTACCTGTATATTCAGCTTCAATTCAGGCAGATCATGTTCCACCACTGACCAGACAGCTTTTTCGTCGATACCAAAGTAGTGATGAACCAGAATATTCCGCATAGCGATAATATCAGCCCAAGGAACACCCGCGTAACGAGCCTGGAATTCATCGGGCAGGACGCGGCAAGCTTCGCCAATTGTGGAGATGTGACTTACCACCCAATTCTGGATCAGTTCATCATCCAGGAATGCTTCTTTTCCACGCACGGCATATTTCTCAATCCGCTCTATGGCCTCCAGAATATCCAGCAAACGTTCATGTTCACTTCTCATAGCGGACGGGCATCTTTCAAAACCTGCGGGCGCAGACGCGGACGCAGCCCAGCTTCCGTAATCACATCCACTTTACAGTCAAGCAGAGACTGAAGCTCGCGCAGCAGACGCGCCAAATCGAGCAGACTGCGGTTCTCCTCGAGATTGACAAGGAAATCAATATCGCTATCCGACCGAGCCTCGCCACGCGCTACCGAGCCAAAAATACGCACGTTATACGCGCCATGCCGGGCAGCAATGCGCAGGATTTCGTTTCGCTTGGCTTTTAGTAAGGTTTCAGCTTCCATGCTTCAATTATACTCCCCCACTTCGGCACTGATTCATTGTTTATAAACGATACCACGTTGCCAGGTAAAAAATTCGACCGACAACACCCTTGCCAAACCAATCCCAATCCATAAAATACAGCTATGGAAAAAGATATCCTCATCATTGGCGGTGGCCCGGCGGGGCTTTCGACGGCGTTCCATCTTCAGCAGATTGCCCCGGAATTAATCTCCCGTATCCTGATTCTTGAAAAAGCGCATTATCCGCGCCCGAAACTTTGCGCGGGCGGCTTGGTAGCGGATGCGGAAGTCCTGTTAGAAGGCCTGGGGCTGGATGTGAGCGAAATCCCGCACGTGGATGGGACCGCCGCGCATTTTGACTTTGCCGGAAAAGGAATGAAGGTCAGTGTGCCCGGAGCACACACCCTACGCATCATCCGGCGGGATGAATTCGATGCCTGGCTGGCGGGAAAAGCCCGGGAGCGGGGCATCACCATCCGCGAGGGGATAACCGTCAAATCGCTAAAACCTGATTTTGAGGGCGTCACCGTCGAAACGGATTCGGGTACTTATCGCGCCAAAATCGTCATCGGCGCGGACGGTTCGAATGGCATGGTGCGCCGCGCCGTGCTGCCGCAGGCCTCCATCTATACCGCGCGCGTGTTGGAAGCGATCGCGCCCGCAAAAGACGCCAACTTGCACAAAGCGCAAGAATCCTATTTTGACTTTTTCCCGGTTCCGGCGGGCATTGCCGGGTACACCTGGGACTTCCCCACGCAAATCAAAGGCCAGCCGATGCGCTGCTGGGGAATTTACGATGCCAATATCCTGGCGGACGCTGGACGCCCGCCGCTGAAAGAGCTGCTATCCGCCGAAATGGCGCGTTTTGGCTTTGATTTGGGGGATTATGAGCTGAAGGGACATCCCATCCGCTGGTTTGACCCGACAAGTCAGATGTCGGTGCCGCGCGTGCTGTTGGTCGGCGATGCCGTCGGCGCGGATTCGATTTTCGGCGAGGGCATCAGCGTGGCGCTGGGCTACGGTAAAGTGGCGGCCAGGGAAGTGGCGCAGGCTTTCAGGCAGGATAACTTCGATTTTACGGGATACAGGCGTCGGGTATTGTGGAGTCCGTTGGGGCAAACGCTGATCGCGCGCTGGATCATCACCCACATCATCTATCCCCTGCGCTGGAAGTGGTTCCAAATCCTGCTCTGGCGCTGGCTCAAACCAATCGTAATCCTGGTGGCGTGGATTTTTGTGTTAAATTGGGCCAAAAGGATGGGGCGAACGTAAAGCTTGCGTCAGGATTTCATTCGTTTGATAAAGCCGGGGGTGTTCAGTGAGCGTTCAAGCAGGTAGGTGAAATAGGCCTGCATAAGCGTTTCAACTTCCTTTTGGATTTCGGGCGCGACTTTTGCGCGCGCCGCGTCGTTGAAGTTGCTGCGCTGAAAGTGTCGCAGGTATTTGAGCGCTTCCACCGAAACCGGCCACAGCCCCGGCAACCCGGCCCCACACTTTGGACAGATGATACCGCCCGCCGAGGGGGAGAAATACTGGTCAACCGGCTCAATGGCGGCCCGGCAGTTGGCGCACTCCACCAACTGCGGACGAAAACCGAGAAAATCCAGCAACCGCATCTCGTAGTAACGCACAATCGTCCAGGATTCGGCCTGCCCGCACAGGCGGGTGAGGGTATCCGTCAGCAAGTGAAAAAGCGAGGGATGCGGACCTTCTTCCTCGTAAGTGAAACGATCAAGCAGTTCCATCACATAAGCGGCATAGCCGGTGCGGATCAGGTCCTCGCGCAGCGGCAGGTAAGGATCGAGCGTTTCCACCTGGGTGACGATCGGCAAATCACGGCTTTTGGCAAGCTGCAAGGTGATGTGGGTGAAAGGTTCGAGATGCCCGGCCTTGCGCGAACGAATTTTGCGCGCGCCCTTGGCGATGACGCGAATTTTGCCCTGATCGCGGGTGTAAATCGTCAGGATGCGATCCGCTTCGCCCCAATTGGCATGACGCAGGACGACGGCTTCGGCGCGGAACGAGCGGATTTGATCTGGCATATGTTGATTGTACCCCGTCGCAGCGCAGGCTGTATATCGGACTGAGGGATAGGGCAACAAGTCGGAAGGAGAAAAAGCAACTCAAAAAATGAGGGGAAGCAACTCAAGAAAAGGCATAAAAAGAGACACC
>CAILYI010000187.1 GCA_903838415.1 uncultured Anaerolineae bacterium
ACTGTGAAGCCACCCTGCTGCTGTTGGGGCTGCTGATACTGCTGCGGAGCCTGGGGTTGTTGGGGGGCGGCCTGTGGCTGATATTGGGGCTGCGCCTGGGGCTGAGGAACAAACTGCTGCGGGCGCGGCTGTTGGGGGACAAACTGCTGTTGGGGAACGGGAGCCTGCTGGTACTGCGGAGCAGGAGTCTGGGGGACGAACTGTGGAGCCGGTTGTTGGGGGACGAACTGCTGAGGCGCAGATTCGGGCTGGCCCTGATACGCATCGAAATCGTTGGGCGTGAAGGCTTCCGCATCATTGCTGCCATTGGCACCATTGCCATTACCCTTGGAGATAATGGTGCACTCCTTGATGGTTGCTTCGAACGTCGAACCGGCGCTGCCATCATTGCGGGTGAAGATGCGCGGGTTACCAGTTTGCGCATCAAAGCGGATGCGGCACTTGGCGTGCAGGACATCACCCTTGTGCAGGTACTGGTTCAAAGTTTCTGCGGTCTTTTCCCAGGCGGTCAGGTGAACCCACATGGCAACAGTGCCCTTGGTATTGGTGTCGGACTTGCCAACAAAGTCGTTGTGAACCAGGCTGATATTGGCGAAAAGTTTGCCTTCGGGAGTGAACTTGGCTTCGGGGTCTTTGGTGACGGTACCGACAATTTCGAGTTCGCAGAAGGTATTGAATTTAGCAGACATAGTTTTCTCCTTTGTATCCCAGGGAATTTGCCCTGAGATCGATAGTTATTTGAAAATGGGTAGGATGGGGTCATCTCCAGGTTTTACTTGCTCACTTGCCCACACATTCCTGGAGCGTTCGTGCCAAAAGGTCAGGGCGATGTTCCAGCGCCCGGTGATGTAAGCAATCCAGTGCTTGATTTCTTCATTCCCGCCAATAACGACAAATTCCAGCGACATAATTTGCTCGGGCGAGAATCCAGAAAGGGTCTCGGCGAGTAAATTCGTGATCGCTGGAATGGCTACTTTTTGTATGAGAATGGAACTGTTGGGATTGCTGATGCTGGCAGGCGCGCCGTCTTTCCACCCAAAGGTAACGGAAGCGCCTTTCATATCGGCAACAAGCGTGAAGCTGTTGTCGAGTTTGTCACTTGTCAGATTTATTATGAAAACATGCATTACGGCAACTCCTAAGAGGTAAAACTTTTTTTACTCTTTTAGAGTAATAAAAGTTTAGGTTGGACTGGGGCTCATAGTAGTGTTGCAGTAGTGCATGTTACGTCGTCATGCGGTGGTGCTCGTGCTTGACTTGATAATTCTAACATAGAAAATATGTTCTAATTAGAATCAAATATATTAGACTTTCTTATTAGTATTCGCTGGGCAGCATAACGATCAGGCCGGGTTCAGGATATTCTGCCCGCTGGGCGTACAGCTTCAATTCCCTCGAGGGAAAATCTGTCCAGGGGATATGCTGCTCGACCAGGATGTGTCCGTTCCCATCATCGCAGGTTACAACCGCCGATTTGGTTTCGATCACCCGGATGATCCAGGTCTGGAATTCTTCTTTGGCGAGCTTTTTGGGCTGATACGAGGCGATAACACCCATCAGCCAGTAGCATTTTGCGTTGTCGCACAGGTATTTTGCGCCATCCGTGAGCAGCAGGTTTATGCCGGGGTATTTGGCGCGCGTGTATTCTTCTGTTCCGGTGAAGTGGGCAAGGTTGCGTTCAAGTTCTTCCTGAGTCATTTCCCCTCCTGGATGTTGATACCGAAAACGTGTTTGACGTACAGTAGCGCATTGATGAGCTGATTTCGGGATGCCTCGTGGTGCCACGAGGCATTGTCGTACTGTTTTTCAATTCGATAGGTGAGAATTTCGAGCGTGGTAAATATCCTGACTTCAACAATCCTGAGTGTGCCGATCTTCCAGATAACTTTCTCGACGATCACCTGGGAATGGTCAAGCATTACTGCGTTTCAAAGCCTTTAGCAGGGAGCAGCGCCGGTCGATATGCGCCTGGGCGTCTTTCTGTTCTTTGGTAACGAAGATGATCTCAGGTGCATATGCGGAGTGTTCTTCGATCACAGCGTAGCATTCGGGCTGTTCATCAAAGGACTGCCTGAACTCGGTATTCGCGTCGATCTGCTCGTACTTCACTTTGGCAAAATCTTCCCCGTAGTCGATGTAGTGCCCTGGATCCATTGCGATAATTTTGTAGCCGATAAAGCTGGACATGGGTATTTTGATTCCGTTCTTTGTTGGCATGTTTTTCTCCTGTTTGAATTAGCTGAAGCCGAGACTTTTTTCTTTGAGCGAAGTGTAAGCGCCGTGTGAAATTATGATGTGGTCAAGAACGACAATATCCAATAGTTTACCAGCTTGAACGATGGCACGAGTAACTTTTACATCGTCGGGACTTGGTTCAACATAACTGGATGGGTGGTTGTGAGCGATCATGATGGCGCTGCAGTTATCGATGATGGCCTGTCGGAAGATTTCGGCCACCCGTACCTGGGATGAGTTGACTGAGCCCTGGTAGAGTTTGACCAGGTTGACAACGCGATTTCGTTGATTCATATTGACGACCCACATCTCTTCATGGTCGAGGTACCCGATGAAGCAATCCAAAAGATGAAAAGCATCTGATGGGCTGGTAATAACAGGTCGTTCTTTTGGGGAAGAGTAGAGCTGGGTGTTGAGTTCATCGTGCAGTTGGCGAATTTTGGCAAATGTTTCATCGATCTTTTTTTTGCTTTTTGGGACACTTGCCTTCGTAGAAGAAAAATCAATTATTGGCAAAGTTGCTTGCAGATCATCGGACATTTGTTACTCCTTTCTGAGAATAAAAAAACCCGCGTTATGAGCGCGGGCGATTGGGATATTTTCCTTCGAGGGAATTTTGGGGATTATTTACGTCAGGTCATAAAACCTCCTATGGGGACGGATAACAAAAAGCGCCCCGACACAATCTCTGTGTCAGGGCGCTTTCTTCTGTGTTTGGCCCGGTTATGCCATTACCTATTTGATTTTCGATGGCATCATGTAATATCGCTAGGAACCAGGTTATTTACCCATCCAGCATCGGTCACAACTTGTGCAGCGAGAGCAATCTGGCGAGGTGTAAACTGTCGCTTGCGGTCGTTCCAGGCATATGTTTTATTGACCACATCGCTTATGGAGTTGACAGGTTCGTTTTTCATGATCCAATGAACGGTGGACAATAGCTCCAGGCCAAATGGTGACTCAAAACCATCGACCAATTCCGCCACCTTGTCAAAGCGAGAACGAGTATCTGGGTGCTGTTCCAAAAAGATCGCTGCTTCCTCAATTGCCCCTGGCACCAGCTTAAGTTGCTTGTTCGGTGCATCGCCCCCATCAGCGTAGCCTGATATAAGATGGCCTTCTATGGCATGCAATACATGGCGAAGATTCTCGGCATAGGGGCCATATGGACCTTTCTGATACCGAAGACGCAGAGGTTCGCCAGCCTCCTGCATGAGATACATCAATTTGTGAACTTCCAGCAGCGTTACAAATGGATCGAGCAAACCGGCTAAGTAACGCCTCATAAGTTCAACGAGCGCGGCTCGTCCCGCTGTCATCGTCGGTACTTCATGGTTATGAACCATTTTCTGTGTATCCGGTGCTCCTTGGGGTTCGTAAATAAAAACGTGCACATCAGAAAGCGGTTGTAAGATCGCCTTAATGCGTGGTTTTACATCTGTCCAATCCAATCCACCCAGTCCGCTACCTAAAGGTGGGATGGCGATGGAATGAATATTGTATTGTTGTATTGTATCGACGAGCGCTTTAAGCCCTGCATCAATATCCTCCATACGGCTTTTTTCACGCCAATGCCGCTTGGTAGGAAAATTGATAATGTAACGTGGGTTGGTCAATTGCCCAATATCAAATACGAGCATCCGGCCAGGTTGTACTTCTTTATTTTTGCAAGCTATTTCATAGGCTTTGAAGTTCTCCGGATAGGCATCCTTAAACTGAAGCGCGATACCGCGCCCCATCACGCCGACGCAGTTCACAGTATTGACAAGGGCCTCGGCGTCTTCTCTTAAAATATCACCACGCCTGTATTCAATCATCTTTACTGTCTCCTTATGAATAATACCATTCTGGTATTACCTCAACTTTTGGTCGATGATCTGCTGGCAAGGCATTAACTACTTGCCGATAAATTTCCGGTGAAAGCACACCGATTCGTTCAATTAAGTGCCAGGGGAAGTGATATTCCATCAAAAACTCCGCCTGTTTGCCTTCCTTGATCGACGATGCAACATTACCGCCACCCCATCTGTCAGCCTTTACTGCATCCCAATTAATTTCCTTTAACTGAGCAAAATCGCAGCGATCCTCGAAGTAATTAGCTCCAGCATTTGACAGGGTAAAAGCCCAACGTTTGCCGGTTTGTTTCGCCCATGCAACTGAAGCATGAAAATCAGCTTCCAAGTGCACTATTGGTTCCTGCCCACCGCGATAGATCAGGTCCTCGTGATTAGCTTGATGAATCAGATATAACATGACGGAACGTGGACAGAAATAGAATGGTACGCAATCGCCTACGTGCAAATCTGGATAACTGGTCAGAGACAATTTGTTCAGCCGTCGCTCTTTGATGCTATTCATGCCAATGGTAGTTCCTGGCGGTGCGCGTCTCACGATTTCCGCATCGCACCATAGACAGCCATCAGCGATAATCGAAGGTAGTCGATCTACATGCACAATGTGGTAGATTTTAGGTTGTGCAGGAACATTCATTTCACGATATCCAATATTTCTTCAATGATCACGGTCATTATGACAGCCTTAATAGTTAACAATTCTTGACACTTCTATTTTATCAGCGTTGTCAGCTAGATGCCGATCTGGCATGCCTTATTCATTATGCATGATTATCAAGCGAGAATCTTGATTGCCAATATGGCGGCAGTCAGGAACGTCAGGAATACACAAAGGTCTGCAAAGGCGAAATTTACAGCACGTCTCATAATTGAATGTTTTACAGGGCATCGAACTCCTTTTTGTAGAGTTTTTCATAGAGCCTGGCACCTTCTGCTTTGACGGCATCGATCCTGGGAGAGCCCAGGTCGGCGACAAGTTCATAGGCATTCAGCATGGTATTTGCGTTGCCAACGAAGTCGATCAGCTCCCGCAGTTCGGGCAGGGTGAGCGTAACATCAGCCATTATTTTCCTCCCCTTACGGCTTTTACAAGCCAGCCATAATCCCAGAAATATGAGACTCGCCACGGCCCACAGCCGTCGGGCGATGTGTAGTAATAGCTAAAGTTGCATGATCGCATCCCAAGTTTGTGGCGAGCGGGCAACAGCCCCCATGCCAGGATTGCAATGAGAATGAGCGTGATGACTTTTCTCATAACGAACTCCAGATGACATAAACCGTTATTGCGAATGACGTGATTATTACCAATGCGAGCATATTTATCCTTTCTCTAATGACAGCACGAATTGAATAAGCCAGCCGTAGTCCCAATTGGGACCTGGCATAATGCCCCAGGATAGGATGATGACGATCAGGGCGATCAGCGCCCAGATGACCATCAAATTAGGATTGAGACTGGTGGGGATTGGTTGAGCGTTGAATGGTGCATGTTCCTCGCACCAATAAAAATTCTCTACTTCGCCAAAGAATTTCACTTCGGAAACGTAGAGAACATTTGGGGTACCGCAAAATTCGCAGACCATTATCGCCCCGGATTGTGACGATATATGAATTTAGGTTTGGGCTTTTTGGGATCGGGAGCGTATATTGCATTGTTACCCCCATTCCACCAGATCCAAACACTTCCATCGCTCCAGGTATCGATGCGCCACATGGTAGCGCCGTTTGCGACGAGATTACTTTTGGTTGTGGCAATAAGCTTCTGGTTATCGCGCCAAAATACAGGATCAATTCTCTTCCGATGCTCAAACGTCATCGAGTAAGAGAATTCGCCGATTGGGGCATTTGCGGACTGATCGACACCAACACAGGCAATTACTGGTATTGCTGTTGCAGTCATTAGCTTTTCCTTTCTCTATTGCTAATAACCTATTTTCCGCCCCTTGTTAAACAGGGTTTGCCCAAAAACGGTATTTTAGGCTCATTCGCTGCGGTTTTTGCCGAAATTTCCAAAGATTTCATCTGGCTTTCGATGCATCGAACCGAAATAGGTAGGAAAATCAACGAAATTCTTGCGTAGAATACGAAAAGCGGCTCAAAATCCGCAGTTTAAACCCTGAAATAGGGGTAGCGGAAAATAGGTAATAACTTATGGTGTTAGCGAAGAGACAGTCTGCCGTTGAGTGTCCGAAAAAATCCATGGCGGCACTACAGCGGTAAAAAGAAGCGGCACACCCAAAAGCGAATTGATCGTGAACCAAAAGACCCTCGAAATTATAGCTACAGACTTTCCTGATGGTAGCAAACACGATTTTTCGCTCTTCAAAGATATTCGTAGCGCGATGTATGCCCACATGTGCACTTTGGCGGATTTGGGTTACCAAGGCATTCTGGATTGGCACCAAAACAGCTGACCGATGAGCAAAAGGCAAACACTCGTGAAATATTAAAAGAGCGCATCTTTGTTGAAAATGTCATCCGCAGGTGAACAATCTTTCATATTTTTAGCGAACGCTATCGGAACCGACGTAAGCGCTTTGGGGTTCGCTTCAACTTGATTGCGGCTATCTACAATCTCGAACTCAAGATAGCCAACTAACCGACTTTTGCAAGAGGTCTAATTATCCACTACCGATTGTAGTTCCACCGCTATTCCACATTGATCAGAACCGCCCGAACCACACGCCGGAATCGATAATCTTCGAGAGCTTCATCATATTGTTGACACGTGATCAGGGTGATCCAATCCAGTTCTTCATGTTTCGTCAACCAATAGGTATTCGCCGGGAGGATGTTGAAGTTATCTTTTACAACGTAGGTATATCGCCTGCCTGCCTGATGGATAATGATGAACTGCCCATAGCTCAGATCTTTCAGTTTGACAAATGGGCCGACAATACCATCCGCTGTGTAGGCATGCGCCGTCAGTACGGTATTTCCAGACCAGCCAGGATAGGCGGTTCCTTCGAGCCATCCGACCTGCTGGTTTAGCCAGCTTACATCCCAGCCATTGTTCTCCAATGAAACGCCTGTAATTATGGCTTTTAAATCCAGGGTAGGTATCTCGATCCATAAATCACCTAGGTTGGTATATGCTTTTTCAGAAGGTTGTTTGGGCAAACGTGTAACTACATGGGGGGCAAAACCCGATGGTGGGTTTCGCTTGATTGAGTTTCGAACGAGAACATTAAATAACAGGGCTTCATCCAGCCCATGATTCAAGGGATTGCCAGCCAGATCCACAATGGACGTTGACCCACAAAGCAACAGTTGATAGGAACCGTTCGTCAGCGATGTACCCCCA
Source organism: uncultured Anaerolineae bacterium (assembly GCA_903838415.1). Taxonomy (GTDB): domain Bacteria; phylum Chloroflexota; class Anaerolineae; order Anaerolineales; family Villigracilaceae; genus UBA5195. The sequence goes on from CAILYI010000187.1 coordinate 7,393, forward strand.
TTTAACTGAACCGTAGCCACAAATGGGCCTGCGCCATCATTGTTCGAGTAGGTCACCTGCCCTGTTGGAAAGTGAACGTCATCATCAAAGGGCAGAAAATTATTCATTGCAAAACTCTCACAACTTTTTGTATCGAATATTTTATTTGGGCCCGCTTGCAGCAGCAGGTAATTAAGCGGATTTGTGACATCATCCGTACCCATGCCGCCTCCTGCATTGTTAACGTCCTCGGTGAAGGTGATCTTAAGTTCGGAAAAGCTAAACTCGCTCGTTCCGCCATTGATAAGGAGAAGATTGTTCTTAAAGTCAAGCAGACTCACGGATAAGGGTGAGTCAAGATCGATAGAATAGTTGCGCGTGAAGTCTGCCCCGATCGTCGTACCCAGCGTATCTTTGATCGTACCGAGAGCTTTGAAACTGTACTGACCGTTCGGTAACGCCGCGCCGTTATTTAAGTTCAGCGTGGCTGTTAGTGTGTTGCTGTCGTAGACAACGCTGTTGATCGCAATCGGCGTTAATCCGTTCCGAAGCAGGACATAATTTGTAAGGGTTTGTGCGTCAGCAACATTCATTGCTTTACCAAAAAGCACCAGCAGCTGAGTTATGGCAGCATTGATATGCTCATCCTCCAGGATTTGAGCATCTCCTGTGTCTGCCACGCTGTTGATCTGGGATATCCCTGGAGGACCTTCGATGACTTGGGTGACACCAAGGGTTGTCGTACTGCCAATATAATTGGTATCCTCGCTGTACGCTGCTGTGATCGAATGGGAACCGACCGTAAGGGTGGTTATGGTCAGGGCAGCTTGTCCGCCTGCGGTCAGCACACCTTTGCCAAGACTGGTTCCTTCATCGAAGAACTCCACCGCCCCAGTGGGGGTTCCACTGCCGGGCGCGTTTGCTGTCACCGCAGTTGTGAAAGTTACTGCGCTGCCAATGCCAGCGGGGGACATACTACTGGTAATTAAAGAGGTGGTGGCTGCCTGCTTTACCACCTGAGCCACTGAAGTGGACTGACTGACATTATGAGCAATACTTGCAAGATAATATGCCGTGATGTTATGCGTACCTAATGGGAGAGCGGCGGTTATGAAACTGGCTTTACCAGCGCTGAGCGCTGCTGTACCAAGAACAGCAGCGCCTTCGCGGAACTCGACCGTTCCAGTGGGTGTGCCTCCGGCTGAACTGACAGTAGCAGTGAAAGCAACGCTCTGACCTATGACAGTTGGATTATTGGATGATTCCAATGTGGTCGTAGTGTCAAATGTAAAACTGATCGTATTATCTGTACTGGAGGATACCGCGTTACCATTTGATACACTATCGCGTGCCGCATCTGCGAGAACTGTCGCGATGATGGTTCCGCCGATTGTCATACCACTGACTGCTACATTATAGGTGGTACCGCTGCCAGTTATAGTAGCCGTAGTTGCACCAGCACTGCCGACCAGGGTGACATCCCCTGTACCAAATCCTGTAACCAGCTCGCTGAAGATGACTGTATAGTTCACCGGGCCAATATTGGTGGGATCCGCTTGACCGGCTGCCTGATTAATGGTGACCGTAGGCGCGTTGGTGTCGATGACGTAGTTATTGGAATTAGTGCTGCCACTACCGGTGTTACCAACTGAGTCCTGAAGCCCCGTATTGTCCAGAGTGATTATATTCGTGGAGTCGGTTACGCCTGCGGTTGGTGCCAGGGTTGCTGTCCAGGTGATTCCGCCGTCTGTGGATGAAACGGTGGTCAGGGTGGCGTTGGTGATGGTCAGATCATCATTTGTAAAACCGGTCACCGCTTCAGAAAAAGTGAAGGTAACCAAGGAGGTTTCCCCAATACTCAGGGAGGTGTCGGTGACTGTAATCGTGACTGTCGGGCGGACGGTGTCCACGGCGTAGTTATTGGAATTAGTGCTGCCACTACCGGTGTTACCAACTGCATCCT
>CAILYI010000188.1 GCA_903838415.1 uncultured Anaerolineae bacterium
CGTTCAACCCTTTCTTTGCTTGGGTGTCATCGCTTTACAAATCACCATGATCGTGAATAATGCCTTTGGTCTGCCAATCAGATCTATTTCATCTTTTCTCACGGCCTTGGGCTAGACCCTTTATGCACACTGCTCAATTAACTGACAACATATCGATTAGTTGAACTGACCCAATATCGAAAAATAAACAGATTGACAGCCTCATAACTGTCACGATTCAAGTTGAACGATTGTCAGTAAAAACCACTTCTCGGGGAAAATAAACCTTACCGCCCATAAACTGAAGCAAAATCACTGCCCACCGCTAATAAATAATTCTACAACGAAAAGAGGATTTTGCACCCATGAAGTTGTGCAGGGATTTCGTAGCAGTATGAAGGCATCTGCATGTTGTCAACCAGAACGCTTCTGTTGAGTTCGACACTTTCGTCAACCTCAGTCCCGCCGTAATAAAGTGCTTCAGATGCCAATAAGTGTCATCCTAAACCGCTGCGCATAATGCATTGCTACGAAAGCCCAGGTAGGTTATTTCTCGTTTTTATTTTCTGGTAAATCATACAAAAGAGGTACAAACTCTAAAGACTGTTCACCTAAAATAATAAATTCGTTTAGATTATCCCAAATTTGATATTCATCAGCAGAATGAACCGGGGCTTTCAGATGGAATTGTTTGAGTAAATCTAGTCGGAACAAGTCATAGGCACTGCGAATCATTATTCCAAAGTCACCAACCGAATATAAAGATGCTTTGTAAAATAACCAACTGTTCACAAGCGCTATTAATCCTGCCGAACCATAAGGAATCCAATTTTCCAACAGCAGTTGAGCCGGAGAAGCCTTAGTCAATACTGGTCCGAATACAATTGCTATAGCACAGAGTGCAAAAAATACTATTGAAAGCATTGAAATATTTACCAGGAACGATAGTTCATTTCGCGAGGAATCGATCGATTCTTGGTAACGAGGTGGGATGACATGGGTTAGGCGCGACCAAAACGCGACACCATCTAACCCATAACGACTCATGGGATACGACTCGGATGCTTTCAAGACATTGCCGAACTTGGTTGGTAAGACATCTTCTATGGATGGTGGATAATTGTTGTCATATTCTGCGGCTACTACAAAATAGCGCCGTTTCAGCCGATTAAGCGCTGCATCTAATTTGCCCCCATATTTCAATTTCCGCCGCTCAACCACAGCGATCCGTCTCTTCAACGACTCGCGCTTTATCAGAAGTGCCCGTGCCTTTCTAGTCTGTGCAGCACGAAAAGCAGGAAATCGATATAGGAAGACATAGCCTTCAAATATTTTAATAATGTAAGTGTTTAGCGCCGTCAAGGTATATCCAACAATAAGCGTAGGAACAGTTAATAATAAACCAAAACCGATCAGTTGATAAATACCATTTGGGGGAGCAAGCAAGGTTGCAGTTTTTAATATAGGATTAAAAACAAGCATACTTACCATGACCAGTGCCAGAGATGGAATCATGGCTGATACTAGGAAATTATTACCCATCTTTTCCAAATAATTCGTAAATATATTCATGGATGAGTTGATCTTCTATACATACAAAATGGCTATTTTTTCCTTTGGATTTTTATTTTTGGGGTTTGTGTTTTTGATATTTCAATTTCTGGCAGTTCGATTTTCCTTATCCCTATTTGAGTTTTCTTAACGATCTGGTTAAGGCGATCAAGTCCCGGAATTCTATGGTTACCGGGTGTGATCTTGCCTGGGATAGTCGGTCTGTTCCATAAACCCATTGTGTCCTCCTTGATTATTCTATTAATTATATATTTTCCCACCCAAGAAAACAACAACCAATTTGCACACTACACAAATTAAAGGTGCAGTTCTTCCATAAATTGTAGCAGACTCTCGATATTGCTATCGATCACTTTTTGGATATGCTCCATAGATTGATTTAGGTATTTCTGATCGACGCGATTGGCGAGAAGGGCTTGTTTGAACATGGCATCCACCTGACTGATTTGGCGCGAGTAGCCTTGTAAAACAATCTGGATACGAGCTAAGTCTACTAGGATGTGGTTGAGCGATTCGACCGGGTTGCGGAACAGCAAAACACCCAGCAGTATGAGATTGCCCAGGGCCACAAGCCATACCCAAGGCTGGGTTGCACCAATTTGCAATGATTTCGAGAGACTCCAAAATAGGGCTAGCGTGATAACCGCGAATTGGATCAGATAGAATCCAGCCCTAAGCCATAATGCCGTGCGTAAACTGGCAATGGTTTTTTGAAACTGCTGCAAGACTTCTCTATCAACATCTTTTAGGGACTCTTGATATGCACTCCAGGCCAGCAAACGATGGGTTTGCTGGATGGCATCATTAGGTTCAGGAAGTGGAGTTGCTGGACTGGATTGCTTTAACATAGGGAGTTATTCAGGGTAATCTACCCTTTCCTTACCTTCTCAATCACCGTCTTGATCTTCTCCTCACACAACCGGACACTCCCGATTACCATTATGAAATGGGACGCTTGGGCTCGATGTGAGTAATGATGTCATGCTGAACTATTCAATCTAATTTCCCATTTTCCGTTACCCCTATTTTGGGGTGTCAATAGTCGGGCTATGACATGGGGTTTCAACTGATGATTTTTTAGACGTCTTTTTGTATTTGCGCAGGAATTCCGCCGATTTTCCCTAATTTCGGTTTGATTCGACGAAGGTCAGATGAAACCTTCGGGGTTTTCGGCCAAAATCGCTTCTATTGAGTCCAAATGCAGTTTTTGTGCAAAAATCGTTAACCTGGGGGCAAAAACAGATAATAAATATCAGATCCTTAAAAAGTTAATCTAGTCGGATCCTGTGAAAAAATCTTTGAGAGACTCAAGGGTTTTTTTCAATCAGTTGTCTCCTTTGACTTTTTCTTGTTTAGTGTATTTTATTTTTAGTTTTTACCTGATTGTTCGATGACTTCTGCAAGCTTGTTGTTGGATCATTTGAAGATAAAGTCTTAGCAGATACTTGTCAGCCTTCATAACATCGTGGATTCTTGGATAGGCATAATATGCACATATATTGGATTGAATGCCAAAAATTTTGTCATAATCACCGTCTGTGGCGTCAGCACTATACGAAGCGAGTCCACGATGTGTTGATGGTCAACAATTATTCAATAGAGTGTTTGTCGCTATTATCAACTTGGCAACTGCTTCCATAGCATTCTCACTTGATGTATATCGGCCCATGCTTATTCTTATTGTAGCGCTTGCATAATTTCGGCTTAATCCAATCGCAGTCAAAACATGCGATGGCTCTACCGCGCCAGATGTACAAGCAGAGCCGGTTCCAATCATAATTCCGGGGGTATTAAGTATTAAAGCATCTGCGTCGATGTCGGGGAATGTCAAACTACTAGTATTGGGTATTCGCACAGCTTCCTCGCCATTAATTATCAACGCAGGAAAAGATGATTTTAATTCTCTTTCCAATGTGTTGCGTAAATTTTGCAACCTGGGTAACTCTTCTCGAACTTCATTTTTGCAAATATCGCAGGCTTCTCCAAAACCAACGATCCCTGGAACATTGCTTGTCCCAGAGCGCAGCCCGTTTTCCTGACCGCCACCATACCAAATAGGTTCCATAGGAATGGCATTGGAACCACCACGAACAAATAGTGCGCCAATGCCTTTCGGTCCATAAAGTTTATGCGCGCTCATCGAAAGTAGATCAACATCCCATTCATCCACGTTCACGGGGATCTTGCCAACTGCCTGGGCTGCATCGCAGTGAAAAAATGCACCCATTTGATGGGCTAGCTCTGCAAGTTGAGCAATAGGCTGGATCGTTCCGATTTCATTATTGGCGCCATGAATAGATACAAGTAGAGTGTTTTCATCAATCACCTCTCGCGCCGCATCGATCAAAACTCGACCTTCCAGATCGACAGGCAAGAAAACCACATCAAAGCCTTCTTCTTGGAGTTTCTTGCAGGCTAGTAAGACCGCCTTGTGTTCGATGGAACTGGTCACAAGACGTTTGCGCGAGCCGTTGCGATTCAGGCGTGCAACACCGAGGATGGCAAGGTTGTCGCTCTCGGTGGCGCCACTGGTAAAGACGATTTCTTTTTCACGCGCACCGATCAACAAGGCGACTTTTTCACGCGCATCATCTATCGCTCTAGCCGCCATGCGACCCTGGTGGTGTAGGCCATTGGCCGGGTTGCCATAAATTTCGCTAAAATAGGGAAGCATTTTTTCCACAACACGTGGATCGCAGGGTGTAGTGGCGTTGTAATCGAGGTAAACAGTCTCTGTACCCATAAAATCATTATCCCGGATGTAGCTCGTAATCTATTTTGCTATCATATTGTCGATACTCTGCATCAAGCATTTGTAATTGATCCCAAACCAGTTGCCTGAGTTGTTTGGCAGGTCGAACACAGAAGTGGTTAAAATCTTCGTCCGAAACTTCTCCGTGCGGGAATAGTATTTTCATCATGCCGCTGGCGATGGCCTGAACCGCATCATCGTTGCGTTTGTATTTTTTCCCGGTTAATCTTATCCGGCGCGAGCATAACTGGTCAATTTCAAGGTCATCTCTAAAACTGAGTAGCGCATCTCCAAAAAAATCGGTCTTCATCCCTACGTTTTTGGCAAAACTATCGCCACTCAATTTTTTGGTCTTCCAACCCGGAATGATTCCTTTGAGTCGGTCGAGGAAGGCCGTTTCCTGTAAAAACTGCGGAAGCTCTTTTACCAAAGGAGATACGATTGGATTTTGGTTTGAATCAAGCATAATATTTGCGAGCATGACAAGGCTGCAATCACTGGATGCCTCATGTAAGCCACCTCGGGTCAGGCGCGCGTTGGCAAGGAAGCCTTTCAATCCGCCAACAATTTCATCGGGCTTCTCGAACTTAAGGGTTTGTACCTCGTCCAATACAACAACTTTGTATCTTGCCAATAAGCCCCATTGCCCGGAGGCATTGTTTACAAAAAGAACAGCAGGGGAAATATTGCCACCACTCACCAAGCGCACGCGCGAAGAAATATTTTCAAAGAAATAGCTTTTCCCGGTTCCTTTGGGCGCGAGTTCAATTAAGTGCATACTTTTTTGCACCAAAGGGAGCAGCCGGCACAGCATAAATATTTGTTCTTCTTCAGAAAATTGGATTGGATCGTAGCCCATCGATGTAACTAACAAATACATCCACTCTTGCAATGAAAATTCCCGGCGCGCCTGTTTAAATAATTTCAAATCTACAATGGCTTGCATCGGTTTAAAACTAACAACCGTTACACCATCCGGGGTGCTGACTAATTCAACAACTCCCCACATGCCTTGCTTTAGCAAATCAGGATATTTTTCAACGATCCCGTCGGCGATGAGAGCGTCGGAGATTTGGAGAAGTTTCAGTTGTGCTGAACGATCTTGTGTACGACGAGTAAGCTGGATATCTACTTCCAGCGAAGTTAATGCTTTAACCGTTTCCCCATTTAGGAGACGATTTTGAACGACTTTTGCTTCTTCGGGGCCAGGGATAAAGCGGTTTGCCCAATCGCGAATCTTTGTAATTTGCTCCTCGCTTAAAGCGCCTTTTCCAGGCGAAATCGTGTCTATGGCCCATTCAGCAACATAGGCAGGAATACCACGCTTGTCCAATTTTGTCGCTGGCAATCGTCGCTTGTCGATAGATAGGTCACCGAATACCCTTTGAACTTTATCGTCTAATTCGCTCATCGATAAGGTGGAATTGAGTGAATTGTGAACATCGAAATCCTGTTTCATAGTTCAAGTCCTTCCAAAAGCGATTTATCACGTGTGTAGAGTTCTGTGACTTTGATTGCATCCAGAGACAAAGGTATGCTAAATTCTTCCCCGCTGGGCAAACGAAGAAAGGCAAAGGCTTTGCCAAGCGAAACTTGTTCACTTGACGGCCAATCAGGTATGTCAATTTCAAATTCAGTTTTCTTAAACCCGATTATATCTTTTTGCAAATTGAAAGGAATGTTCTTTTCACCACCAAAATTTAGCTCTATGTGAAAAAGAATTAAATCGATGGCACTCGGATTGATTATTGAAACAGCGGCTTTACCAGGCATATTGGCTCTACCATCGCCGGTTATTTGTACTACTAAGTCAGGTTTGGCGATGTTTCGTTCAAAAACCATCCAGGGGATAATCACTTCTTCCGGATATAAGCCACCATGCGGGGAAATTTCCTGGTCATAAGTGTCGTGTTCAAAAGCACAGTCAGATAAAATAACTGCTGCATGATCGGACATTAATCCAAAACGTTCCCTAGCCAGGTAAACCAAGTCACCGTCAATTTTGTATCCGGTTTTATCAAAACTGATTTCGATCTGTCCCCATGCAGCACGTCCGTGTGCTTGCATGCCATGTGGGATAGCGACTGTTCTTTTAGCAACACCAAGCAAACGGCCATGGTCGGTAGTGATGGTAATGCGCAAAGGGATCGTAGAAGAAAGGTTTTCTACAACATTCAGTATCTTTTGCACAATCTTGGATAATTCCCCTTCGACTTCGGCTTTAAGTGTCTCGGATCTATTTTTAATATGGTATGCCCGGTCGGGTTCTTGAATGCGCCAGATAAGGAGGCTGCCTGGGGTCGCAACCTGAAGCTTTTGGAGGGGGGTGTGTTGTTCAGAAATAACATCCCCCAGTGATTCAAAATCTTTCATAAGGGTTGGCTGAGCGCCATGAATAAGCGCTCCTTTTGCAAAATCGGTGACAGTCGGCAGAGGCGCAAAACAATAACTGTTTTCAATCATTTCCAAACGCTGTATTCCATTGGTTTTTAACAGCGCATCCATCACAAATTTTGCATCCAAAGCATGCAAGCCATCCAGGATTACCAATAAATCAACGTGAGTCGAATCTTGTTCTTTGAGGCTTTTAGATTTGAAAAAACTAATATGTTTTTTGGAAGTTAATGCTTTTGGATAGAAATCCAAATACCAGTTTGCGAATTGTCGACCCAATTCAAGTGCGCGTGGATCTTTACTGCCTGGTTTTGTGGCATTATGCCATTCACGATAGGGTAAATACTGTTTTGAAAACCAAGCCAAAACAGATTCGACTGCATCGGGGACATCGTCTGGGGCAGGTACGAACTTTATGGAACTTAAGCGAATCCGATCATTGCCAGAAACAAACCGCGAAATTTGATTATACCTTTCCGGTGTAAAAGTTATCATATCCGGATATTTTTCAAAATATTCCAGAGATGCTTGAGCGACTTTTTGTTTGAATTGCCAGGGCGTAGATGTGTATAAAAACTGGCTGATGAACGTGCCATCGGACTTTACTATTTCTGTCCGCCAGGATTGATTCAATAGTTCAATCCATTTATCTGGCACCGGGAGCGGAAACTCGCCATATTTTTCAATGAAGAGAGTAATTTTCGCACCCAACCATTTTGCCAGCATTTCTCTGGCGGCTGGCAGCGTTTGCACATCATAAATTACTTCGAGCTCCGATGCCATTTGTTTCCAGTCGGCGGTAATAACCCTTAGGAACGGTTGAAAAGCATCATCCGGTTCAGTTATATCCAACCAGAGCAACCACTCTGCCGCATGTTTTGTGGACGGGATAGATGCCCACAGATGAATGGGATAACAAGCGCTTAGGATATCCACTGCGGATAATTTCTCCAGCCTGGGTAGGCTGTGACCAAGGCGTTCGCAAATAAAATTTGCCTGTTCGATGGTTAAGCCAGCAAATGTTTCCATTAGGTCACTAACAGGTGAGATGGCGTCTTTGTAAGGAATTTTCCGGCCGTCATAAAATTCTTTTGCCCAGGTACAAAGGCGGTTCCCGCGAATAAATAATGACACTCCTGAGATGGCGTTTTCCAAAAAAGCCACTTCTGTGTCAATAATCTGATAACCTGTGGGTGGGATGGCATTATTCTTGCGATCCAGGAGGATTGATGGCATTTTTAATTCATCTCCGCGAGATTAAGGCAATTTCCGCAAATGTTCCAAACATTCTTGGCGTTTTTTTGCATCCGGAATGGATAAGTATAGTTCCTCTATACGAGCCATCACATTCTGGGTCTCTTTTTCAATCAGCGCCAATTTGAGCTCATTATCCTTCTCATCCAACCTGACCCTGAAGGCATCAATTCTTGAGTTCAATTCCGGTGTTATATAACCAGTCAGGCGATCCAGTTTATTTTTGAGGTCACTGATTTTGCCAGTTTCAAAGGCAGCTTCGATGGCTGCAAACGCGTCTTCGGTTTTTGAACAAGCTACTTGAGCTCGGTACTCAGCATCCTGTTGAGCCTTTTCAATATCTGCGCGATGGGTTTTCGCAATTTGTCCAGCATATTTTGTCGCGATTTGCTCAATCCCCGCCTGAATATTGCTAAAGTCATCCGGGGTTTGTAATGAAAGTTTTTCGGTCTCTTTTAATTCACGATAAAAAGAGTTTAATTTTTCAAGATATTTTTGGGCCTGGCCTAAGACCGACTCATATTCGCTGCCCACATAGGACCAATATTTACTTTTAATCTGGTTCAATAAAGCATCCGATTGGTCACGAGTCGCACCTTCAAAAACCTTCTTTACATTCGATGCAAAGGTTTCCAGTTCAGATGTTTTTATCTTTATTTCATTCAATCGTTGGCTGCGGGCTTTGGCAACAGCCGGCGTGCTATCAGTTAAAGCCTGTAAATCCTCCACATAACCATAGAGTGTCGCCAGATCTGCATTGGTCTTTTTTGCATCTATTAGCTTGAGCCGCGATTCTTCTTCCTGTTTTTGAAGCCGAGCGATCCGTTCTTCCTCCTGCTTTTGAAGCAGGGCGATCCGTTCCTGCTCCTGCTTTTGGAGTCGAAGCAGCCGTTCCTTTTCCGCTTTTTCATTCTGAAGACGTTGATATTCAGCTTCTTTTTCAGCAAGCTTTTCTCGTAACAGTTCGATTTTGGCGCTTATTGCGGGTGATACAAAGCCTGAAATTTGACTGAGCTTGTTCTTTATTTCGCTGAATTTTACGGAGGGGGTTTCAAGCTCAATAGCAAGCGCATTTACGCGATCTTCCGTTTTTGTATATTCCATCTTCTCGCGGGTTTCGATTTCGAGTCGCAATTTCTCAATCAGCGCACTGTGATTTTGTACAAGTCCTTCGCCATATTTTGTTTTAATGCGTTCGACAGAAGAAAATATTTCCTGTACTTCTTCGGGCGTGCGCAAAAACCGCGCACGGCTTTCAATGGGTTGCAATTCAGTGATGAATTCGCGGAACAGGTACAGGTATTGTTTTGCCTGAGTCAAGGATGCCTCATGTTTTGTAGCAGCATACCGATTGGCTTTGCCCTGAATATTGTCCAGATGGGAATTCACTTGTTCGCGACTGACTTGCGTAGCAAGGTCCATCGCAGTTGTAGCGAATACCTCCAACGATGATATTTCATTTTGTATGGCGGTTAGTTTCTGATTTCTTTTTTCGTTCACTTTTATTGAACCGTCAGACATTTCCAGCAGGCTTTTTTGATATTCGTAGAGTTTTGCCAAATCAGCGCTGGAGGTCATGGAGTTAATTTGGTTGAATAATGCTTTTTCTCCATCGGCTGCCTTGATCTCTTTTATACGGTCAACCAATTTTGCTTCGGCCTTGGAAACATGCACTATCAGATCCAAAAATCCTGCACCTTGCAATAACTCTTTACACTCTACCAGCGCATGTTTGGCAGAATCTGCGCCTTCGATGTGATTCAATTTTTCAGCTTGTGCGCAGGCAGTATCGACTGCTTTTGTAATTTGTTGCCTGACTTTTGACTGAATTTCTGTGTTGGCTGGTTGCGTTGGCAAAACCAAGACAACTTCACCCAGACGTTTTACATCGTCATAGTAAGATAATAATTTGCGAAGATTAGCCTCGCTGGCAATCGATGTGATGATTTTCTTGGCGTTTTTGTCATAGAGTCGCGCTGCTTCCAAACCAGAGGCTAGGTCAACCACGGCCCTGTTGAAAATTTCCTTCTCATCATCTGAACAAATTTCCTGTGTGACCAGGTTATTAATGATATTTATCGTATCTTCGGCATCAACCTGACTTCGCGATATGCCCTTCTGGATGGTTTCGACGAGCTTGCGACCTGCTGATAAGGCTTTGTCTGAATCACTTCGCTTTATTGACAACCGCTCTGAACGGCAAATTTTGCTGATAAATTCTTGTGGGGTACCCTGGTCGATCAATTTTTCAATTTGATTAAGACTGGCAGCCTTGGAGTTGATATAAAAACTTAACTCTTTGTTGTGTTTTCCAATCCAGGCGCATAAAAGCAGGGTGGCAGTATTGTAATCAAATCCGAAGGGGGCATTGAAGAGTTGCGGAACAAAAATATTAACAAGCGTTTCCTGTTCGTCGGGTTTTATCTGGGATTCGAGATAGTCCCAAGCGCGCTTCAGCGATAAAACCTCAGGCTCCTGAATGTAATACGTCGTAGACAGCAAATGCCATTTGGCTATCAAGTTCTGCCGGCAGACGCGTTCCTGCGCAACCGATGACATCCCGGCCAATGTAGATGGAATACGGTTAAAAAGTAAACTTTTGGAGACTGTTTTCACCGAATCACGTAAGGGGCTGGCGCCTTTTTTGGGATTGGCATTCAGGTCGGTGAAAAACTCCGGCGGTCGATTCGTATAAGCCAGCTCATACAATCGCAGTAAAACACCTTGCAAACTCACGGTTGGGAGAGTAAATAAATTTGCTTTATAGCGTTGTGGAATAATTATGGTTTGGGTTTTGCGCGGGATGCTGGCGAATTGTTGTTCATCACCCAGTAATCCCCCCAAGGCCTTATATAGCATCTTTTTGGTGCGTTCCTTCTCAGCATCAAAAGCAGCCAGCCCAATTTCCTTAATGGCATCCTTGTCTTTGCTGATTTGTTCCAAGGCCTGAAAACGCAAGAATTGGTCTGCCACATTTTTATGATGATGGGTTGGTAATACTATCAGAACCGGGGGTGGGGTCTCGCCGGGAAAGGCTTCCTGCACGACTTGCTGGGCATTTTGTTGGTAGTAGCCAAGATCTTCATCATCCAATGCTAATAGCCAGACTACCAGCCCACGATTGCCTTCGACCCAGCCATCGAGATTGAGCGCATAAGGTTTCAGTAACGTTTGCAAATTTGGGGCTGTGAATTTTTCTTTTGTAACAATCGCCGTTTTTGCGGCCCAATCCACGGGTGTACCCCAGGTGATATTAACTTCAACTTGATCGGCACCGGGAATCAACTTTCCGCATAGTTGGTTTAATTCGTCAAGTTCGTCCTCGCCAAATTTCTTCTCATTAATTTGTTCGCGAATTTTTTGTTCCAAGGCTTTCGGGTTGGAAGCTATGGGCCAGAAGGAATTGTATTTCGTGTTTTCATCAAATTTCGTGATGTTGGTCTTACTGAGTTGTTTCAGAATCTGCATGGTGTTGCGTTCGTCAATACCAGCCATCTGGGATAGAAGCTCAATCTGTTTCTCCCCATTAACATGGATGCCGTCCGCAAATTGAAGCAACATGGCCTTCAAAACATCCTGATGTGCCTTCGTGGATTGTTCACCAAGCACCTGTTCGAGATTCTGAAGGGCATTTTCATAGGCATCATAATCCTGTTGTTTGGCAATGCGAGTGCCAAAATAATCTGGCAGGTCAATTGGCAGAATCCAATTGACTTTTCCTTCTAGCATGACGGGTTCATTTTGTTTAAATTCAAAGCGGTCGCGAACAAAGCGCAAAATTGTGCGTGCATCATCATCCATACCCTGCGCCATCTTAAGATGGCAGAGCAGTGCCGTGGTTAAGGGGTGTAGGGGGAAGCAGCCCTTGGTAACAATATCGCGGAATTTCTCATTGGTCCAGTGCAATTCTTTGTCGTAGCGTTTTAAATAGGTTTCCCAGGCCAGCTCTGTAGTCTGGCCATATAACCCGCCTTTAATGCGCGGATTTTCCTGGAGAAATTTTTCCCAGCCGGTTTCCGACTGAGCCAAATAGGCATTCAGCACCGATTCCATCAATGAATAGAGCGCATATTTGCGATCGATGCGACCCAACTCGCGTTTGATATTTTGCAATGCCTGGCCACCCTGGACGCGTTCAGCCACCTCATCCGGATCGTGCTGGGCAAACGCCATGAACATAGCCTGGCCACGGCGTTCCCCGATGCCTTCCAGTAGTTGTTGCAATTCTCCGACAGCTTTGCTCTGGCTGTAGCGCTCAACAAATTGGCTGAATTCATCAAATAAAACCACCACACCAGCAAGCGGTTTGGCATTTTTGCAGAAAGTATCAATGGCCCAGAGCACTGCTTCGCGCAGGCTATAATTTCCTTCCGTATTCGGACCGACGCCGCCATTAAAGTGCATGAATAATTTTACATACTGCGCGTTGGCTTTCGGTTTGTTTTCATCCACATCTTGAAGCAGGTTGGGAAAATCGGTGTCAAGTTGATCTTTGAGAAATTGCCGCGCTTCCGAATCATTTGCCTTGGTTTGAAGCCATTTTTTGGCCTGCTGGTTCCAAAAGGGCAGTTCGGCGTTTTGCGTGTCAGGATGTTCCAGCAAGGCGGCTTTGATGGCGGGAAAAAACTGTTCGTGCAAAGTGCGGGGCGTATCGCCTCGCAAGCGGATCACCAGAAAGCGGTCATACTGGCGTTTGAAATCGTGGAAATTTTCCGCTTCGGGTTTGTTGTGAGACAAGGTATAGCCTATGCGTCCCAGCACCTCCTGAACTTCCGGAGATTTATAGGGTTTCGCAAAATAGTTGGCCAGGACAAGCGCCAGATGGCTTTTGCCGTGTCCGTAGTTGGCAACGATCACAAAGCGGTTGGCAGGGCTGCTGTTGATATAAGAAAGGCGCACTTCCTTGAGCAGGTCAACGGAACCAACAGAACGAGACTGGCCGGTGTGATTATCTGGCGCATTATTGGCGAAGATGTAGGACTTTACAAGTGCGAGATTGTCCAATGGTTTGTCATAGTCACTTAACTGGACAGCGCTGATGAATTTCCCTTGAGCATCCAGTTTGACAAGTTCTTTGATAAGCATTGACCCCTCCAATTGTGTAATGGTGTTTATATTAAACGAGAATCGAGCTGCCATTTTTCAAGGTTGGTTTCCATTGGCAGCAGGCGAACAGCGGTTTCAGGGATTACAAGCAGCAGTGCGCGGGTACGGTTTGGAAACCCATTGAATAAATAATTCCAGATTTTCTGACATTCATCCTCGGTCACACCTGCTAAAAGTAAATCAAGATTGTAGAGCAATACACAATCGCTTTTTCCATGCAGGTTTGAAATATCATCCAGGCTTTCGAGCACTTTTTGTTCGGATAGGCGCACAAATTCTGCACCGGTCGGTAGTTTTTCATGAACATAAACGCCAACATCAAGCGCCTCAATACCCAGGCGAACCGCAGTTTCGGCTTCGTGTCCAAGTTTATTAAGCGGCATACGCCACAGGCCAACCCGCGTGCGGGAGGTAAAGCGTAAATGTTTTATGAGGTTTTCCAGTTTAGTCTGCGCCATAAAGTTTCCCCAACAAGGGTTCGCCATTCGGTCTGAGCAAGTAAATTTGATGGGGTGTGGATGTGCGATGCACTTCCACATAGTGGGCTTCCTGAAGAACTTGTAGCATATTGTCAAGTTCATCTTTACCGATCATTAGGATTTTTGCAAAGTTGCTGCCTTGCAGCGTATCGAGCCCGACAGATATGCGGCCTGGGTAATAAGCATTCCAATAACCAAGCAGGGCATATCCGAAAGCCCAAACGGGAATTTGAACGGGTTCTTGTACCCGATATCGCCCGTTCTGCAAATCTTTCAGTATATGCATTTTTCCCAAGCATTCTATTTTTGTGTATGTTCCTAAAAAAATGGTGGTGGTACTTCTTACACCATTAGGATTAGGATATACTTTTTTTTCTGATTTTGATACCATGAGCTCACTGATATCATTAGAGACATCTTCAGCAGAAAAAGTACTGCCTGGAAAAAATCTTTTGGAAGTTACTTCATTCCAAAAGAGTGCGCCTGGCCCGCGCGGTGCACTGAGGTGATAGTGCATCAGCCATTGCGTTCCAACTTGATCTAATAAAGGATCATATTTTAGTACGTACTTACCGAAAACTGTCAAGAAATTTTTTGAGTTTAGAAGCCCCGCACCTCGTGCATATCTAGGCATTGCTTGCATATAAATACTGCCTAAGCTAGAAAGCTCTTTGATGCTCTTTTGATCTAACTTATTTCCGCCTTTTAGTTCAACTTCTTCTGCTGCCCGGATAATTTGCGAGACAGCAGAACGCATCAAACTAAATGTTCTATGAAATGTTAAACCTAGTCGTTCTTTATTATCAATTACTTCTGAATCGGTATCGGACATAAATACTCCTAAATTGTTTCACAAATGACAGATAAGGCATCCTTCATCAGCTGAATCGTCATCGTTAAACACCTGATTCAATGTTTGATTACCTTTGAATCTTGCATTTAACATCTCTTGTCTGTGTAAATGTTCTTCTTTTATTGTTGCAACTCTACTTGGAACTTGAAGTTCATTCAAGCTTTCTCTTGCTGCCCAAGTATAGCGCTCACCTGTTTCAGAATTTTCTTTCTCAAATTTCTTTGCTTTTTCATAAAGATCCGGGTGGTTTTCAAGAAGCCCAACCCACTCAACCCGTTGTTGGAAAAAACAAAAATAACACCCCGAACGAGAACGCCATTCATAATACTTAGGAATGCCAAGACCGCTTTCTTCCAACATACGAAAAACATCGGGTTTGTTGATCTCGGCTTCGATAAATGGATATTGCGCTATGATATTGGGTTTGGTTGAGATATATCCTTTTCGATGTTGCTCATCAGCACGAATACCGATATAGCTGTAGCATATATCATCGCCGACATATTTTTCGAAGGGTTTAATTTTCAATAACTCGGTGCACCAACGAGCTTGGGCTGAGGGTAAAAATCCTCGCCTAGCTTGCAAAAGTTCTTCAAAACCTCCCCCCTCATAAGTTAATTTCTCGATTTTCTTTCCAAGATAAACTTCAAGGCGATCGAGATATTCATATGTTTCAGGCAATTCTTGCTCAGTATCGCAGAAAATATACTCCATCTCAGGAATTCGGTCGCGCATCAGGATGGCCAGAGCAGTGCTGTCTTTGCCACCAGATAAAGAAAGGATGTGTCGAATAGGTTGGTCAGTCATTGTGGTTCCCTCGTTGTACCGTTAAAGGTCGTGAAATGATTATACAGGGATCAAAAACAATTCGAGATAAAAAGCGTATTAAAAATCAAGTGTCAAACTTCTTAAGATATTCCTGGGCCAGTATTTGCAGGGCGGCCTTCAGGACTTGCGGATCCGCGCCGTAATGCTGTTCCATATGCCGGCGCAGGTCATCGGCTACACGGCTGCTGCTCTGGCGCTGTTCCGCAGAGAGGCTGGCATCCGCAGCAAAGCCGCGGCGCTCGCTCTGGAAGAGTTCTCCCAGCACCTTGGTCTGGACCGCAAAGCGCTCGGAGTCGGCATCCGTCCAGGTGCGGGGCGGGCGGTTGGCAATATAAGCCAGGACACTTTCCAGGGCAGCCTGCGCATCCGGCGTTTCAGAAGCGCGTTTCAATAAGGGAAGCAAGCTGGGATGGGTGCTGCGGGCAGCTAGCTCCCCGGCCAGAGCACGAAAATCGCCCCAACTTTCATCACCGATTTCCAGACCACAACCGGTAAGAACCTGGTCGCAGCCCCAAGCCAACAGGCGCGGCATCTCATTGGCCAGTTCGGTCAGGGCGCTGTTCAAACGCCCAAAGAAGATATTAACCTGTTCAGTGACCAAGCGGTGCTGGTCAAAGGTTTCCATCTCGACTGCCGCAGGAAGATCGGCAAACAAAAGATATTCCGGTGAACGGGCCAGATCCAACGCGGCACGAACAGCAAGCGTGCGCGCGGATAATCTTTTTGTACTGCGGGTGTGTTCGGGCAAGGACTTCACGCCGCGGATGAGCGTACGCACGACCGGCATGGCCTGGGGCTCGACATGGTAGGCGCGCGCAAAGCGCTCCAGAATTGCAAGACGGGTCCCGGTGACTTTGCAGCCGGCGATCTGGAACAATTCCGGTCGCGAGAGCAGCAATTCCCAATTGGCAAGCGAGGGCTCGGGCAGCAGGGTGCCGGCGTTGTAAAGTGTGGTCTCGCCCTGGTTGATGATGAGGAAGGCGCATAAGATCACGGGCACCACACCGCCTGTGAGGCCATAGGGCGTTTCAGCCAGAATGCTGTAAAGGTCGGTGACTGGGCGAGGCTCGGGGGTCACGGTAAAAACAAATTTTCCTATTTCTTCCCAAACCGGACGCAAGTTGAGCGGGTCATGTTCAGGCAAGGGTGAAAAGGCCCAGACCTCGGCGGAATTTTTCTGATGCAAACCACTGGCCTTCAGGATGCTATCGTACATGCTGCGTTCGGGCGGAAAGCCTGCGATCCCGAGCGTATCCAGGGTGGGATTGGTGAGCATGGCTTCGATCAGACTGCGGCGGGCCGAAGCGCCCTGGGACGATAACTGGCGGCGGTTGATAATTTCGTTCCAAAGAATGGGGCTTTTGGCGTAAAGGTCTTCGCAAATTTCGGAGAGCAAGTGAGAAAGACCCTGGTTGGCTTTGGCTGAGACTTCCTTGGCGCTGTGAAACCATTTACAGCCAGCGGCATCGCTGAGACGATACGGGCTGAGGGTGCGGTCAATGGTGTTTTGAACGAGAGACTCGATCGAGGTCAGGCGGGTGCGCAGTTCACGACGCGCGACCGGGTCATCTCTTAGTTCGGGGGTATTTTCCTTGACCCAATGCAGGCAGCGCAGTTCATAGAGCAATTCGGTCAAACGACCGGTTTTGTCCGCCACACCAAAAACAACGTTTTTGCGTTCGCGCATGGCAGGATCCGTCGCCCAGCGCAGGAAGTCCTCGGTTTCGGTATGATTTACCGGCAGGCACAGAAGCACTTTGCCGCTGGTGCCCGGGAATGGGTTCAAGTCAACCTGCTCGCGCGAGAATGAATCGACATAACGCACTTCGAAATACCGCAACGTCCCGGTCTGGTAACTGAGACGGCGAGCCGCAACCGGGCGGGGCGTCATGTATTTCTGAACGGCTTCCGCCAGGCTAAATGAGCCGCGCAATTGCTGTTGGGCCTGATCCAGGCGTTCTTCAATATCCACATCGCTGCCCTGCCAGATGGAGTAGGTTTTGTTGAAGCGACGATAGACGATCAACGAACGCAATTGCAAGTTGGCGAGCGATTTTCTAAGCAATTCATCCGTGTTTGTTTCAGAACGCAAGGCGCTCAAGATGCTGGTTTCGGTGCATTGCAAGGTGCTGACTTCGGTCAGCCAATTGAGCACGCCGATGGTTTTGAGCAGCGCGGTTTCGGTCTGGGTCAAGTTGGTGAGGTTACCAAGCCGATCAATGGTCTCGGTGATGGCACGCGCCCGGCCGGAGGCATACAAGCGGCCCTGGAAGTTGGCTGCCAGGTAATCAAAGAGCTCCGGCAGGCGGATAAACTGCCCAACCGAATTTTGCTCGATAAATTCTTGAAAGCCGGCGGGTTCGTGCGATGAAAGATAGGCGAAGATCGAGCGCTCGTTTTGCGCCAGGCGGCGGAACAAGAATGGCAGGGCGGCCAGGGTTGTCGGGTGCAGGGGGTAGGTCTGCATGGCCAACCCAGCAAAATCATCGGCTTTCATCATGGGTGGACACCATCCGAACTGGGCGGCATCCTGTGCGGCCTGTTGCAAGGCCGCATCAACGCTATTCAATAGAGCGGTTTCCGAATATTCAATGGCATTTGCAAGCAAACGAATTTGCTGGTTAGCCGGTTCCTGGAAAGGGATATCGTCAAAGCGGCCCTGAACCTTGCTCCATTCACGCTGGGATTTACTATCCAGCAAATGAGCATACTGCTCAAAGGCCTGATGCAGGATGCCGACAAAAACAAACGGTATTTCAGCGCTGCGGTTGGCAAATTCGGCCAGTTCCTGCAGTAGATAAATATCCGTTTCTTCGGGGTGGCTTGCGGCAAACTCGAGGGGTTTGCCCAGTTCATCGAAGATGAACAACATGCCCAAATATCCGAAATCAGGTTGGGTAATGATGTCCAGAAAGCGTTTTAGCCAACGGGTAATGGCCCGGCTCTCCGTCTGGAGAGACCAGCCATGCAATTCTTCCAGTAAAGGCTGGATATTGACATCGCCATTCAGGCGTTCGATGGACTGCAACAAGCCATGCTTAATGCATTCCTGAAACGGTGCGCGATAGCCGGCAATGGGAACAGGCAAAAGACCGCGGGTGCTACCGTGATTAAGGGCCGTGTTGAGGTTGCTGGCCAACAACTCATCGACATTTTGAAGTTGTTTAAACACAGAAGCATGGGCTGTCAGGGATTTGCCCATCAAGTTCATCATGAACAGCCCGAAGAAGGATTTTCCCGAGCCATAAGGGCCGGTCAGTGTCCAGGAGCGTGTGGGTGTGGCGCTTTCAAAGGAATTGAGAATTCGGCGAAGACTGGCGCGCGCCTGGGCGGTCAGGACATAACCATCCGCAATAGCATCATTACCTAGATCGCGTTCGACGTTAATCGAACGCAAGCCGCTTTGGCGAATGTGAACCGCGGATTGGATCGGATATTCGACGGTAGGAGTGAGGCGCTTATTGTTCATAGTGCCGCCTAAGCAATTCCAGAGCCTGCCCTTGAAAGTCGCTGCTCAACGTTTCGGTCAAATAAATCTGCGTCAAGCCGGCGGTTTCCTGCAAACGAAGCAGGCCATTGGAAAAGATTTCAAGCGATTCCAGGTATTCGACAACCGTATTCTCGTCCAACTTGAATACCTGTCCGGGGCTGCCGGGCTGATAGATCACATCATCTATGGCAACGGTGCGGCGATTTTCGACTGTACGCGAAAAAAACATCAACAAGGCATAGCCAAAAATGCCCAGGGGTAAGGAAACTTTTGGGCCAACGTTGAAACGATACATGCCGTCATCGAAAGAGCGCACAATATCCAATTCCGCCAGGGGGCAATCCAGGGTTTCTTCGGAGATCACGCCCAATTTGGTTTTGGCGGGGATGTAGGTGCGCAGGCAGAACTCGATTTCGCGTTCAATTGTGCCATCTGTCGGAGAATAGCCACGTTGTTCGAGTTGGTTTCCGATAAACTTTTTCAAACTGGGGCGCGTGAACTCGGTTTCGAGATAGATCGAAAATAACAAGTGCCAGACATATCCGCGTGTCAGGCGGGTTGCCAATTGCCAGTGAAGCAGCCAAAGAGAACCGACATCCTCCAAATAGGGATCCCAGCCTTTATTGAACAATAATTTCTGAGCCAGCTCTGTGGGTTGTAAAGATTTTGCCAGCCCGACCCCGCCAATTTCTTGCAGCATACCGGTGGCCAGGCACCAGTGGCGTATCGAACGCACCATATTTTTGCCAACGCCAAGCTCGGCCAGGGCCTCATCGCGCGTGAAAGCCAGGGGTTCTTTTTTTACGGCATCCACCCCTTTTTTTAACCAACCATGCCGAAAGACAAATTTTTCATGACCGCCAAATGTCGGTCGGATATTTTCTTCCAATGAATTCAATGTAATGAATACTCCTAGATCGAGAGTAACATAATTTATTCCGCGATTTCATTAAGAATAAATCGTACCGACTCAAAACCACGCTGGTAGAACAAGTATTTATGGACGTTGTTAGTTTTGCGAATTACGTTTTTGATCTTTTAATTTCTAATCCCATCAATAAAGGCAATCTGACATGCTCTAATCCCATAACAATACAGGTTGGTCAGGCATTGCTCTAGTTCTGGCCCACTGTCAATGTCATCGTTCTATTATACGCTATCCATATTGAATATTGCGGACACATAGTCCAATACGTAATAACAATAAACGCCCTGTCCGTATCGACAGAGCGTTTTCGATAATTGCTAATTTTCCCTCGGGGGAATTTCTACGCCAGCATCCGGTCAAGCTGTTTGAATGACTCGTAATCCAAATTATCCTTCATCAAAATGTCCTTGATAGACTCAATCTCTCGGAAACCCTGCATCAGCCTGTACTCCGAGCAGGTGGCCCTTGCTGGCCCTATGACGCTGACTTCCTTCCCGGCATGAATGGCCTTCTCGATCACGAACAGGAAATCCCGATCCCCGGTCATCAACACAAGCTCTTTGACGGTCTCTCGCCGGATGTCTTCCATCATCTCAATGCCCATCTGAAGGTCAGAGTTATCCTTGTAC
>CAILYI010000189.1 GCA_903838415.1 uncultured Anaerolineae bacterium
AATGGCCGTTTACAGCACCACTATCGAGAATGTGCATGACGCGATCTGGCTTTGCCAGCATGGAGTCTATGACTCTTATTCTGTATTGGCAGGTCAGTCATTCCGCCAATTGTGCAAACCGTACAACACACTGGAAGAGGCTATCAAAGAAAATCCAGATGCGACCGTCTGTGTAGATCAGGATTTGACCCCAGAGCCTGTTCACATTCCCGTCAATCCACCTTCCTGGTTCGATCCCGCTGATGCCGGGGAAGTGTGGAGCGAAGAAGATTATTAGCAAAGGAGAAAAACCAATGACCACAACAGCAATATCAGTAATTGCCTGCGTTGGTGTCGATCAGTCCGCAAATGCCCCGACCGGCGAATTCTCTTACTCGATGACGTTTGAACATCGGAAGAGAATTGATCCTGTTGATGGACGGAACAATAAAGCATTCATCAACTCGATCAAGGTAAATCTTGCAAAAAACGGCGCTACCATGTGGCGCATCGATACCTGGAGCAACGGAAATATTTGGATTTGGTGGAACGGGGCTGAAAATGCCTGTGAACCACCGAGACCCAAAAAGTACAAATTTGGATTTGTGTTCAAGCACAATCCGGGGCGATAATGGTCTGCGAAGTATGCGGTACTAAAAATGTTCTCTACGTTTCCAAGGTGAAATTCTTTGGAGAAGTAGAGACTTTTTATTGGTGCGAGGAACATGCACCATTCAACGCTCAACCAATCCCCACCAGTATCAATCCCAATCTGATGATTATCTGGGCGCTGATTGCCCTGATCGTTATCGTTCTTGCCTGGGGTATTATGCCGGGTCCCAATTGGGACTATGGCTGGCTTATTCAATTCGTGCTGTCATTAGAGAAAGGGTAAAAATGTTAACGCTAATAATTGTTATCTCAATATGCTCGATGGTTTATCTCGTGGTGAGTTTTCTATGAAAAAACTCATTGGATTTATTCTCGTCGCAGTTTTGATCTGGGGGATGTTACCCACAAGACACAAAATGGAGATGCGATCGTGTGACATTAACTATTACTACACATCACCAGACGGCTGTGGGCCGTGGCGAGTCTCATATTTCTGGGATTACGGCTGGATAGTTCAGCTTATAAGGGGATGGTAGTAATGGCCGATGTTACGCTCACCCTGCCCGAACTGCGGGAACTGATCGACTTCGTTATCAACGCAAATATCATGCTCAATGCCTATGAAATTGTCTCCGATCTGGGTTCTCCCAGGATCGATGCCGTCAAAGCAGAAGGCGCCAGGCTCTATGAAAAACTTTACAAAAAGGAGTTTAATGCCATGTAAATAATCCGCAAAATTCCCTCGAAGGAAAATATCCCAATTACCCGCGCTCACAACGCGGGTTTTTCTATTCTCAGAAAGGAGCGACAAAATGGTTATCAGATCGTACCAATTCATCGTAAAAGAAATCACAGTTTGGGAAAATAAAGATTTGCGCATTATCGAGGTGCGCATGTTCAACACACTTGAAATCTTGACCTATAAGGTCGAGAAACTTGAAGATGAGCGTTGGAATCTGCAAAAGTCCTGCCCGCAGTTCATTGACGCACTTCGATTCGTCAGCAATGTGATACTCGGCCTCAACGTCGATGATGCGTTGCTCAGCGGTTTTGCGTCATTAGTTCGCCAATAAAGGAGAAAATATCATGCCAATAATCCCCGAAGAACTTGAAAGTAACCTTGCCCACCTCACTGGCTCAGTAGAATATACACGCGCAAAATACCCTGGCGTAAATCTGCTGCTCACGGATGGTGCAAAATACCTGTGCGACAACGCAAAATGCTACTGGCTGATGGGTGTTATCGCCTCGTATCAACTCAAAAAGCTCGCCAAAGAAGAATTCCAGACCTGGATTATCCGGGTGAACGAAACCAAATCGGCAGTTGTAACCTGCGACGATGGGAACGGACACATCCTGGTCGAGCAGCATATTTCCTGGACAGATTTTCCCTCGAGGGAATTTAAGCTGTATGCCCAGCGAGCAGAATACCCTGAACCCGGCCTGACTATTATGCTGCCCAGTGAATACTAATAAGAAAGTCTAATAATAATAAGTATTCCAGAATGGAGAAAATATGATAAATTTGCATAGTAACGCAAGAGCACCACCGAACTAGCACGACCCCTAAATTGGCAACATCTAAATTGCGGTAGAAAGCTGAATATGGTCGCAAACCCGTCAACAAAAGCGGGTGGTGACCTTTTTTTTATTCTCTTCTCTGGATTTAGGTGAATTTATGGGTCACATTTTTTTAATCAATCTAACAAGCGATAAAGTAGATAACAGCTTTTTGCTTTTCGCCGAAATGAAAGGTGCTACCATTTCCCAGGGGTGGAAAGATGGCGCACCTCCGAGCATCAGCAATCCCAACAGTTCCATTCTCATACAAAAAATAACAATTCCAGCGATTACTAATTTACTCGCCGAGACCCTTTCTGGATTCTCGCCTGAGCAGATTATGTCGCTGGAATTTGTCGTTATAGGTGGGAATGAAGAAATTAAGCATTGGGTTGCCTATATAGCCGGGCGTTGGAACATCGCCCTGACCTTTTGGCACGAACGCTCCAGGAATGTGTGGGTAAGTGAACAAGTAAAACCTGGAGATGATCCCATCCTACCTATTTTCAAAACTAACTAATCTCAGGGCAAATTCCCTGGGATCAAAAGGAGAAACCTATGTCTGCTAAATTCAACAACTTCTGCGAACTCGAAATCGTCGGCACCGTCACCAAGGACCCCGAGGGAAAGATGACCCCCGAAGGCAAGCTCTTCGTGAACGTCAGCCTGGTCTACAACGACTTTGTTGGCAAGTCCGACACCAATACCAAGGGCACCGTTGCCATGTGGGTTCACTTGACCGCCTGGGAAAAGACCGCAGAAATCGTGAATCAGTACCTGCATAAGGGTGATGTTCTGCACGCCAAGTGCCGCATTCGCTTTGATGCGCAAACTGGTAACCCGCGCATCTTCACTCGCAATGATGGCAGCGTCGGTTCGACGTTCGAAGCGACCATCAAGGAGTGCACCATCATCTCCAAGGGTAACGGCAATGGTGCCAATGGCAGCAATGATGCGGAAGCCTTCACGCCCAACGATTTCGATGCGTATCAGGGCCAGCCCGAATCTGCGCCTCAGCAGTTCGTCCCCCAGACTCCGGCCCCGCAGCAGTTCGTTCCTCAACAGGCTCCACAGTATCAACAGCCTGCTCCCCAACAGCAGTTTGTCCCCCAACAGCCGCGCCCTCAGCAGTTTGTTCCTCAGCCCCAGGCGCAGCCCCAATATCAGCCACAGGCCGCCCCCCAACAACCCCAGGCTCCGCAGCAGTATCAGCAGCCCCAACAGCAGCAGGGTGGCTTCACAGT
>CAILYI010000190.1 GCA_903838415.1 uncultured Anaerolineae bacterium
CTTCTGGTACGCGATGGGGCCATCCCATCCGTGAGATTTGGCGGCAAGTCCGTCCGCGTGCGGCCCGAAGATCTGGAAGCCTTCATCGAAAAAAGCAAGACCGAAGGCCCCGAAGCTCCGATCTTCGGGTAATTGACCGGCGGGTGGGGCGGCTGAAAAGCTGCTCCACCCCAATTTTTATTCAAGGAGAATTACTCATGGCAGAAATAACACACGAAACAATAGTCTACGTTGATGGCTCGAACATCATGAGAAATGTCGGGCGCATTGATTACAGTCGGCTGATGAAGTACCTTCAGAACCGATACTACCGGGAATACTCTGGGAAAGTCGTCAAGGTGAAAGTGTTCACTCCCGTCCTGGTGAATTCGATCAATACCCGGAAGAACTTCCATGAGTATTTGAGAAGTATGGGATATGAAGTCCACATCACGGATGCTTTCCTGAATGCCATCAGCACCCGGTACAAGGATAACTCTGACCTTCAGATGGGCATTGAGATGATGGAAGACATCCGGCGAGAGACCGTCAAAGAGCTTGTGTTGATGACCGGGGATCGGGATTTCCTGTTTGTGATCGAGAAGGCCATTCATGCCGGGAAGGAGGTCAGCGTTATAGGGCCAGCAAGGGCCACCTGCTCAGAGTACAGGCTGATGCAGGGTTTCCGAGAGATCGAGTCCATCAAGGACATCATGTTGAGCGATAATTTGGATTACGAGTCCTTCAAGCAGCTCGACCGGATGCTGGCATAGAAATTCCCCCGAGGGAAAATTGGCTGACATCATAAAACGCACTGGACTACGTGTCCGCAATATTCAATATGGATAGCGTATAATAGAATGATGACATTGACAGTGGGCCAGAACCAGAGCAATGCCTGACCATATAGCCTAGTTTTGGATGGGAAGTTCTATTTGTTAATAGTTGAAATTCATGAAACAATCAACCAAAAAAATATACATCTACAGATTTTGACGCACAAAACTTCCTTCAAGGGTTGCGGCGCACCCGTTTTGAATATGGTTTCTAGCCTCGCATATTAAGGATTCCCATGCTCCGTCTCGAAAACATCACTCCCAATGCTTCCATCCGTGGCATCCTACCGGATAACTCTGTGACGGTTGTTAATGTACAGTGGTTTGGCTCGGAAGCACTGGAACTGACCTACAAAACCGCCACAGGTAAAGTTGATAATGTGCTACTCTACCGCGATGATGAGCCGCGCCTGGAGCTGGTCGAGCAGGGTCGCCCGTGGAGTTTTGATGGCGATGGAGCGATGTTCCGATTGGTCTCCGAGGCCCAACGCATTCGTTTGGCGCACCTGTTTGACCCGGTTCTCGCTGTGCATACTTCGCTCGTTGACCCGCTGCCGCACCAGATCACAGCCGTTTATGAGACTATGCTGCCCAGGCAGCCGCTGCGTTTCTTACTAGCGGATGACCCCGGCGCGGGCAAGACCATCATGGCCGGCCTGCTGATCAAGGAATTGATCGCGCGCGGTGACCTGCAGCGCTGCATGATCGTCTGCCCCGGCAGCCTGGCCGAGCAGTGGCAGGATGAACTCTACCGGCGCTTCCACCTGCCTTTCGAGATCCTGACCAACGATAAGCTTGAAGCCGCGCGCACTGGCAACTGGTTTCTGGAGACCAACCTGATCATTGCCCGCCTGGATAAACTATCTCGCGATGAAACCGTGCAGGAAAAACTTAAAGCCCCGGACTGCCGCTGGGATCTGATCGTCTGCGACGAAGCCCACAAAATGTCCGCCACCCTTTTTGGCAATGAAGTCAAATACACCAAGCGCTACCGGCTCGGTCAGTTGCTCTCCACGCTAACGCGCCACTTCCTGTTGATGACGGCTACCCCGCATAATGGCAAGGAAGCAGATTTCCAACTCTTCATGGCCTTGCTGGATGGCGACCGCTTCGAGGGGCGATTCCGGGACGGCGCGCATGTCACGGATGTTTCGGATTTGATGCGCCGGATGGTCAAGGAGAAACTGCTGAAGTTCGATAGTACACGCCTATTCCCAGAGCGGATCGCCTATACCGTGCCCTACAAACTTTCTGAAGCCGAGGCTCGTCTTTATAAGGAAGTGACCGACTACGTGCGCGAGGAATTCAACCGCGCCGAGGCGCTCGAGAGCGACAAACGCGCTGGAACGGTCGGTTTTGCGTTGACCATCCTGCAAAGACGTTTGGCTTCCTCGCCTGAGGCCATCTACCAATCTCTGCGCAGAAGGCGCGAACGCCTGGAAAGCCGATTGCGTGAATTGGAAGTGCTGCAGCGCGGCGGTCGAGCCGCGCCGTTGGTCATATCCGATATTCCTGAGATGGACGACGAGACTGTGGAAGATCTGGAAGAAACGCCCGCCGACGAACTGGATGCGGCCGAGGAAGAAATCCTCGATCAAGCCACCGCGGCGCGCTCAATGGGCGAGTTGAAGGCCGAGATCGAGACCCTAAAGCGCCTGGAAGCCAGCGCCCTGGCCGTACGCCGCAGTGGCACGGATACCAAGTGGCGTGAGTTGGCAGGCCTGTTGGGTCAGATCTTTACATCTGTTGCCATTGGCGACCGCATGGGTGAAGGGCCGGCGCCGTATGTTGTCGGGCCGATCCCACCGCCTGTGCCCTCGCCTCACCAAAAACTGGTGCTCTTTACCGAACACCGGGATACGCTCAACTACCTGGAAAGCCGCATCACCACCCTGCTGGGTCGCAATGAGTCGGTGGTCATGATCCACGGTGGAATGGGGCGCGAACAGCGCATGAAGGCTCAGGAGTCGTTCAAGCACGACCCATTGGTGCAAGTGCTGCTTGCTACAGATGCGGCTGGCGAGGGCATCAATTTGCAGCGAGCCCACCTGATGGTTAACTACGATCTCCCTTGGAACCCCAACCGTATCGAACAACGTTTCGGACGCATCCACCGCATCGGTCAGACAGAGGTCTGTCACTTGTGGAACCTGGTAGCCGAAGAAACCCGCGAAGGCGATGTTTACCGCAAACTGCTCGACAAGCTCGAACAGGCTCGCCAGTCATTGGGCGGGCAAGTTTTCGATGTACTCGGCAAACTCCAATTTGAGGGCAAATCACTGCGCGATCTGCTGATCGAAGCTATTCGTTACGGCGACAAACCCGAGACGCGCTCCTACCTGACCACGGTGCTGGAGCATGCCCTGGATCGCGACCAACTTGAGAGCCTACTCGAAGACAGCGCCCTGGCCCAGGATGTCATGGATGTCAGCCGCGTGCAGCGCATTCGCGCGGATATGGAACGCGCCGAGGCGCGCCGCCTGCAGCCGCACTACATCGAATCATTCTTTCTCGAAGCCTTCCAGCAGCTGGGCGGTACGGCCAAACAGCGTGAACCGCGCCGCTACGAAGTCACCCATGTTCCGGCGGCCGTGCGCAATCGTGACCGGCTGATCGGCATCGGTGAACCCGTCCTGCCGCGCTATGAGCGCATCGCCTTCGAAAAAGACCTGGTGGCACCGCCTGGCCAGCCTCTGGCTGCTTTTATCTGCCCTGGTCAGCCCCTTCTGGATTCAGTAATTGACATCACGCTGGAACGTAACCGCGATCTGTTGAAGCGTGGCTCAGTACTGGTGGATGAACGCGACCCTGGCACCCAGCCCCGCGTGCTCTTTACCCTGGAGCACGCCATCCAGGATGCCAGCCTGACACGCAGCGGCGAGCGCCGCGTGATTTCCAAACGCATGCTTTACACCGAAATAGACGCCAGCGGCACGACCAGGCATGTGCACTATGCGCCCTACCTGGATTACCGCCCGCTGGCAGCCGGTGAACCGGGCATCGAGGCGCTCTTTGCGCGGCCTGAATGTGCCTGGATCAGCCGCGAACTGGAAAAACAAGTCCAGGGTTATGCCGTGGCGCATGTTGTCCCCGAGCATCTCAAGGAAGTGCGCGACACCCGGCTGACTCTGATCGCCAAAACTGAGGCAGCAGTCAAAGAGCGACTGACCAAGGAGATCAGTTATTGGGATCATCGTGCCGAAGAGCTCAAGCTGCAAGAACAGGCTGGCAAACCCAATGCACGCCTGAACTCTGGCGAAGCGCGCAAACGCGCCGATGGCCTGCAAGGACGCCTGCAAAAGCGGCTGGATGAACTCAAACGTGAAGCGCAGATCTCGCCCCTGCCGCCTGTTGTCATTGGCGGGGTATTGGTCATCCCTATTGGGCTGCTGGCCGCCATACGTGGGGAGCCCACACAGGCAAGCTCGCCCGTTGACACCCAGATCAGCGCCGCGCGCGCGAGCCATCATCATGCAGACCGAACTTGGCCTGGGATTTGTGCCGGTGGATCGCGAGTTTGAAAAACTGGGCTACGATATCGAAAGCAGCGTACCAGGCAGCGGCAACCTGCGCTTTATCGAGGTCAAGGGTCGTGTTACTGGTGCGGATGTGGTCACAGTCACGCGCAACGAGATTCTTTACTCGCTCAATCAACCGGATTCTTTCATTCTGGCGATCGTTGAATTTGGCCCGAACGACACCCACCAGGTGCATTACCTTCGCCGTCCATTCCAACGCGAACCGGATTTTGGCGTGACCAGTGTCAATTACAATTTTGCCGATTTGCTGGCGCGAGCCGGAAAGCCAGCCTGAAAAAATGATGGAAAAACCCATCATCCAAATACCCCGCTCCGCTAAATTGCACCGCATTGGCTTGCGATGTTTGGCCTGTAAAAAGAATTTTGCCTGGCGCACCAGACAACTGCTACTGAATATCGGCACAGTGGAACGCAAGCAGCATGGCAAAGAATTGACCTTTGGCGAATTTATTGTTGCTGGGCATGTGATTTGCCCACATTGTGGTGCAGAAGACCGCTATGAACTGAGCGGCTGGCAATCCATAATAGTCGCCCTGGCCTTGCTATGGATGCGCTGGATTCCGCCTGGTCCGCAAAACTGGTTGCAGGCGGTAAAGATGGGCGCGGGCGATGGGCGAATGATGCACCCCTTTGAACTACGTATCTCTTATGAACAGCGGGTGGCCGCGCAGCCCCGAAAAGCAGACCTGCGCCTGCACTTTGCCAATACTCTGCGGACAATCGGTTGGATGGATGAAGCGATTGTGCAATACCAGCAGACCCTGGCACTGGCACCACGGGAGACCGAAGCGTTGATCAACCTGGCGGCCTTACTGACCCAACGCGATGAAAATGAAGCTGCCCTGGCGCACCTGCGCACTCTGGCTGCCATCAAACCCAAGAACAAGACCCAGCGCGAGATGGTCGCCATAGCCCAAGAAATTTTGGCTGGTGACTTACGCCTGGACGAGTTGGAAATCGGCAATCCGCAGTTGCGGCGCAGGTCATAATGGTAGCAATTCTCGGTATGCCTTTTCAGCATGGGGTTTGGTACAATTAAGCAAATGAATATGCCATTTTTGGAGTGATTATGGAAAAAACAGCGCTTTCATCTTTTGAGATCCACGGCTTCCGCGCTTTTGAACATCTAAAGCTCGAAAAGTTAGGAAGGGTCAATTTGTTCACTGGCAAGAACAACGTGGGTAAAACATCCCTGCTCGAGGCTTTATGGGTGTATGCCAATCAGGGTGCGCCTGCGATTTTGTGGTCAATCCTGGAAAGCAGGAATGAAGGCAGCCCGCTGCCGGAATTCCAGTTTTCGGAGGAAGATTTGAGCGCACAGATCGAAGCGGTTCTAAGTTTATTTTCTGGACGCAAGACAGCGAATGAAAACATTCAACCGATTGAAATCGGCCCAACCAGTGACCCAGATAAGCTGGTATCCATAAAATTTACCTGGTCTAAAAACCTCAGGATGGAAAAGACAGATGATAATAGCACTTCGCAGGAGATTTTGCCCGCACTTAATATCCAGGTTGGCAAAATTGGCAGCCCTTACCGGCTCGACCGCAGCCTGCGAAACCGCATGGCGCACGATAAAATGCTGGTAAAAAAACCATTTCTCAATATTTTTATCCCAGCGAGCGGTATTCCCGGCGAAACGCTGGAAAAATACTGGGATGCGATCACGCTAAGCCCACTCGAAAATGATGTCATCAACACTTTGAAAATCCTTGAACCGGGGCTGGAGCGGATCAGCATGGTGGCTGCTTCCAAAACAAGCCATCGGCGAACATCGATTGTAAAAACGAGCAGACATGAAAGACCTGTGCCAATGCGCAGTCTGGGTGAAGGCATGAATCGCATCTTTGGCCTGGCACTGGCGATGGTCAACGCCAAGGATGGCATGCTACTAATCGATGAAATTGAGAGCGGACTACATTATTCGATCCTCCCGGAAATGTGGCGGTTCATTTTCCAGGCTGCCCAACGTTTAAATGTGCAGGTATTTGCCACCACGCATAGCTGGGATTGTATTACTGGTTTCCAGCAGGCTGCCCAGGAGAGTGACCAGGATGGCATGATGATCCGCCTTGTGAACAAGAAGGGCAAAATCGTCCCGACTTTTTTTGACGAAAAAGACCTGTCTATCGCCACGCGAGAGCAAATCGAGGTAAGGTAACATGGCAAAACCTCGCAAAATGCTTGTGGAAGGAACGGATGACCTTTACGTAGTTGCAAACCTTTGTGTGGCGCATGGTATGCGCATGCCAGAGACTTTTGAGATTATCGATAAAAAAGGCATCAGTAATTTACTGGATACTTTGTCTGTTGAATTGGAAACCAGCGAGCTTGAAATCTTGGGCATTTTAGTGGACGCTGATACTGATCTACAGGCGCGTTGGCAGTCTCTCCGCACGATTTTGACCAGAGCAGGTTATGCAGTTCCGGCACACCCAGTACCTGCAGGGACGATCTTGCATGACGAAGATAAGCCTACTGTGGGTATCTGGCTTATGCCCGATAATCACTTGCCTGGCATGTTGGAGGATTTTGCGGCAATGCTTATCCCAGATGATGATATGCTCCTGCCTTATGCCCGGGAATGTGTTCAGCAGATCCCTGATCGGCGCTTCTCACCGGCAGTGCGTGCCAAAGCAGATATTCACACCTGGTTAGCTTGGCAGGAAGAACCCGGGAAACCTTTTGGAACAGCGATCACCGCGCGCTATTTGAATCCCGAATCAGCGCAAGCCCAGGTTTTCATTACCTGGCTGCGAGCGCTGTTTGTAGCATGATAATTCTCTACCTGCTCGTATTTGGACACCGGGCAGGTTTATTTTTTATTCGATACCCGTACAAAACCTGGACATTATCATAACTCGGGGGACGAAATGAAGACCCCTGATCAACGGAAAACCTATGACAACCAACAAAAAACTCATCGAAGTCGCCCTGCCGCTCGAAGCCATCAACATCGCTTCTGCGCGTGAAAAATCCATCCGGCACGGACACCCAGCCACCTTGCACCTGTGGTGGGCGCGGCGCCCGCTGGCTGCCGCGCGCGCCGTGATTTTTTCGCAGATGGTCGACGACCCATCCGAATACACCGACGAACTGCTGGCCGACCCACAGGTGCGGCGCTCGGTGGAGAAGGTTTATCAGTCCCAACTAAAAGCCTGGCAGCGCCACAAAGTTGATTTCGACAAAGGCAAAAGCGCCGGCATGACCGCCAGCGCCAACCCCGACCCCGGCACGCAGCCGACGCTGGAAAGCATCGCCGCCGGGCTGGAGCGCGAGCGCCTGTTTCGCATCATTGAAGAACTGGTGCTCTGGGAAAACACGACCAACGAAACCATCTTAAACAAAGCCCGCGCCGAGATCAGGCGCAGCTGGCGGCGTACCTGCACTCAGAACGCCGGCGACCCGCTCGCTGCAGAGTTGTTCAACCCCGAAAAACTGCCCGCCTTTCACGACCCCTTCGCCGGTGGCGGTGCCCTGCCGCTCGAAGCCCAGCGCCTGGGGCTGGAAAGCTACGCCAGCGACCTCAACCCGGTCGCAGTCCTGATCAACAAGGCCATGATCGAAATCCCGCCCAAATTCGCCGGACAGCCGCCAGTCAACCCAAAATCGCGTGCCGAAATGCGCTTGATGAAGCGCGAATGGAAAGGCGCCCAGGGTCTGACCGAGGATATGCGTTACTACGCCCATTGGGTGCGTGATGAAGCCGAAAAGCGTATTGGCCACCTGTATCCTAACCCGGACAAGCCGGAACCAAACAGGAAAGCAAAGAGGGAAAGTTGCTCAACAGGACGGGACCCGAAGGTGCCCTACACAAGTCAAAGACTTGAAAACGAGGTAAGCATAAAGCTCCCTCAAGAAGAAG
>CAILYI010000191.1 GCA_903838415.1 uncultured Anaerolineae bacterium
AGTATTCGAATCTGCCGCCAGATTTTCACGCTCGGCACGTTCTTTTGGACTGACAGGATATGGATACTTGCCATTAATACTGCGCGTCCATTCCCAAACATTACCACTCAGGTCCACGATGCCATATGGACTGATATTTTTTGAGAAACAACAGGGGGTTGTAGAGCTGTTTACACCAGTTTCGCGTACGTTGGAAAAATTCTGGTCAAAATCATCTCCCCAAGGATAAGTCCGTTGCGGAGTAGGATTCTGAATCATTTTCAATCCTTTGCCATCCACCTGCCAACCATGTGTTTGCGAGAGGCGTGTCACGGGGTGAATCAACGGTTGGTACGGGATATTCAATCCTCCGCGGGCCGCTTTTTCCCATTCCGGCTCTGATGGCATGACCACTTGCCAATCGAACGGCAAAAAGCCTTGTGTTTGCCAGGTTTCTGTCAACCAGCGGGTAAAGGCCAGCATCTCGTACCAGGTAATCCCTACAACTGGATGATTGGGTAGACTGAACGGTTCGCCAAAATCTACTGGGCTTTGTCGTGGATCATTATCCATAAAACCTTTTACTTTACCATTTCCCCAAACACTCGCATCTCTTGCTTCCAGCCAATACTCCGGATTTTGATAGCCCTTGGCGAGTACGAATTCGGAATATTGAGCATTAGTAACAGGATACCGCCCCATCCAGTAAGCGGGTAGTTCAACTTCGTGCTGGGGTTGTTCATCGCTTCCCCCGGCACCTTTTTTACTACCCAGGATGAACTTTCCTGCTGGTACGTGACAAAACTGCATAGCATCGAGAGTGGTCAGTTCAAGACGCGGGTCGCCTAGTTTCCCCAGAACCCGTCCAGCTTCGGCACGCTCAAGCGGTTGCAAACTGCCGCCCAAGATATTCACCAACCCAGGTAAAAGTTTTTCCAAATATGCCTTGCCGCCTGATGGGTGGCTATCGCGTTCCACCATATCACGCTCTACTAAAGAAGTCATTTGGCCTGCCCATAAAAAGGCGCGTTCATTTTGAGCACCACGTTTGAAGGTTGCTCCGAGTTGATAGGCTAAGTCAAGCAGTTCATTGGCAGCACGACGATTGTAAAAAAGTTCCTCGAATGCCAGTTGAGCAGCTAGATCCCAACCATCACCCTCTGCTGCATGTTCGTAAAAAGTACGCACTCGATCTCGCTGACCTGCCAGGTAAGCCCCTGCAAGATACTCCTGAAAGGTTCGATGTGGGAAACTGTAAGCGGTTGGCTTGGAGAGTTCACCACCGTAACCGACCAGTAAACCAGCGCGCTGATCGACGTAGTCCAGAAATTCTCCGGCCAATTGCAAACTACCCAAGTTCTCAGTTTTTTCGAGCAAATCAATCGCATCTTTTCGCAGCAACGTACCAGCACCCCCACTCTCGGTGCTCGCACGATGGGTAATGTACGCCAGGTTTTCCATCACGGCACGCAGTTTCAAGTCGTTTTTAAGAAATTCAGCCAGGGCGGCGTCACCTACTTTATGTTTTTGCCAGCGGCGCAACAACACTTCAACTGCGAGATGATATAGACGCACACGCTCGCGCGGCAGACCGACTTCGCGCTGGTGGATGATCGACATGGTTGTCAACAACATTGGGTTGCTGGAAAGTTCACGTAAATCGGACTGGGTGGCGGCGTTTGATAGGTCAGCAGTCCGCTCTTTGGCTTGGGTAGCATTGATTCGCCCCAGATCGCGCTGGGTGTTATACCAACCCTCCACAAAAGTACCGATTTGTTCCTCGGAAAATGGTGCAAGTGTCCGGCTAATGAACTGCGGCAGTACGGCTTCGCCCACATATGAGCGCACCCGGCAGGTAACGATTATGCGCTGAAGATCATAACGTTTGAGTAAAGCATCAACTGCCTGACGCACGCGCCCCCGCAGGTCTTGGGGGACCTCATCAAGACCATCAAGAGCCAGCAAGCATTGTCCGCTTTTCAAAGCTTCATGTAAATCGTTGGAAAAATCAGCACAATCTTCGCCCAGATCAGCCTGGATATATTCCCAGATCGCTTTTGCAAACAATTCATCTTGCTTTTGAGCTGAAAGATGCCCCATATCCAACTCTGCCAGGCGAGGTGCCAGATCACGAAGGCTTATCAGCACCGGGATCAGATTCGCCGAGAAACCTTCAGGTGGATTCGCTTTGCCTAACCCAACACTGGCTTGCCATGCTAATAGTTTCTTGATGAATGTACTCTTGCCAGCGCCAGGGTCGCCAAGTAAAACCAGCCGCCGATGTGCGGATGCTGCTTCAAGCGCTGTTACCAGTTTTTCTTTTTCAGGTAGCCCTCTAAATTCTTGAAACTCGCCTTTTTTTTCTTTCCCTGATGATTCTTCAAGAACTTCGGTGGTATTCAGTTCAATATAAACCTTGTCAAGCGTCACATCGCTTTCGACGCTATCTTCACCGCCAAGCGCAGCCAGTGGCAGGGATAAACACGCACGACTGAGACGATTCAAATATGTTTCGAGCGCCCTCTGGTGTTTGACAGAATCTGGGTTCGTTTTGGGAGATTCGATAACTTGAGTTTGAATGAAATTTCCGGTTAGGCCTCCCTGGATCAATATGGCATTTTTGCCCAATCCAATCGCTCCAGCACCCTGTCCAATCCCGCCATCACCAATCAATGTGGCGGTAAAAGTCACGCTACTCTTGAGTTCGTCGAGTTCCTTTTGGATCGTAGTCACAAACCATGCACGGTCATCGATTGACAAAACAAGTTCGGCCTGTTGCAAAGCGTTTAGTTTTTCCAAGAGTACATCCACCTCGACTTTTAGTTCTGGGGTGGATTTAGCCTCTGATTGCAATGTTTCCGCGACTTCAACATCGGATTTATCTTTGAGTTTTTGGACCAGGTTGGCAAGTAGATTGGTACTAACTGCGCCCCCTAGAATTGTTCCGAGTGAGACCAATGCACTCCAGTCCCCGCTTTGGGCAGCCTGCAAGACCGGGAAGAGTGACGTAGCTGCGATGAAGAAATACACCGAGTTGATCCCTCCAGCTTGCATACGCGTTCGCCAGCCGGGCAATTTTACGCTTAATTGTGCTTTCCAGGAGCTAATGTCGAAGGGCATATTTAATCCTCGCGTTTGGGGATTTTTATTCTACGAAACAAGGCTTTTCTTAACCCTGTCGTGTTGGCATAGCTAACGTGGTTGATCCAACCCTGAGCGCTGGCGCTGACAGCATCAAGTGACACTCTGCCTTCCGCATAATCACGCACCAAGTGGCACAACTTTCTCTGATAGTATAGCCCTTTTCGACGTTTGAGTCTGCGCTTTTGTGGAAATAGTTGGAATCCGAGAAAAGGTATGCCCTCGCTTACAGGGACAGGATGTGCTCCTGGATGAATGGTAATTCGCAGCTTAGCAAGAAAGCTTTCGAGAGCCACCAGCTTGTTCCATAGTTCCACTTTGCTACGTCCAAACAGCAGCATGTCATCGACATATCGCAAATATCCTTTCGGGCGTAGATGTCGCATGATGAAGTGGTCAAAGCTGTTCAGGTAAACATTGGCCCAGAATTGCGAAGTCAAATTCCCAATCGGGAGTCCGCGCAAGCGATTGGCCGCCAGTAGATCATCACCAGGAAACCAGGTCATTTCGTATTCATCTGAAAGTATGCCAATGCCGCTTTCTAAAATCTGGTCACAGAGCCAGAGTACGCGCGAGTCGCAGATTTTACGAGTAAGTGCAGAACGAAGGATAGCATGATCAATCGATGGGAAAAATTGGCGAACATCGCACTGTAAAACAAATGGGAAACGACGAGCAAAGCTTTGAGCGCGATTTATGGCGCGGTGAGTGCCCTTCCCAACCCGGTTGGCGTAACTATCAAAGATAAAACTGCGTTCAAAGAGTGGTTCGATCAAGTTACAGAGGGCGTGATGCACAACCCTGTCTCGGAAGGGCGCAGCTGAAATTAAGCGACGCTTGGGTTCATGAATGTAGAAACTATCGTAAGTTCCGGGATGGTAACTGAAGTCTTGAAGTTCTTGTTGGATTTGGAGCAGGTTGTCTTCCAGACGTAGTTCGAATGCCGCCACGTTGGCATGTCCGCGCTTGCCTTTGGCGGCTTTGTAGTAGGCCAGGATGAGGTTGTCCCAGGAAGTCAGTATCTCGTACATTTTTCAGTAAGGGATGGCCCTGCGCTGTGTACCAGGTCTTGCCGGAACGAGAGCGCAGGGCCGGTTGTTATTTGCCGCCAGTCCACCCACAGTGGAGGGTGAACTAACGCCAGGAATACGCCTCGCCGTGCTTCGCTTCTTACATGCCTCAACGGTGAAGGGTTCACCCCGCACCGACCTTTTGGCGAACTACTCTTGGAAGCTCGTGAGAAAACAACCACAACACGAAACCCGTTGTTCATGTTCCTGTTGTTTGGATTGTTCCTGTTACGATAAGCGCAACGGGCGTTGTCTTCATTGTTGTTGAAGGCACCGCCGCGCAGAACCTGTTAGGCATATCCCTCGGCAGTAAAGTATTGGCTGTGTAGCGCATAGCGCATATTGAAACCAATACTCTACGATGACGTAATTTTGAGCCAGCCACCGAGCAAACTGCCAATTTCAGTTACCATACCAGCGACATGCTGGTACTGACCGGAATTGAGCCAATGCCAACGCGCTGCAAGTCGCAAATAGGTGCGGACTTTATCGAGGGATTCATCTGCCGCATTCAAACACGCCACTCGCTTGGCTCCTGTACGATGATTGGCAGCTTCAAGCTGCTCTCGCAGATCAAAGGCCGCATCGAGTAGGCGACGGGTGAAGGTATGGCGGTATGCCACCGGGAAATGATTGGTAATTGGCAATAGCCAGGTTAGAAAGTCAAACGTGCGTGTGAAAATAGGGGTTGGGTCAGGCAAGTGAACCTCCTTTTAGCAAATTGCCAATTAAAATTTAACGCGACCGCCTACGGCGGAAAACCTTATCTTTGAATAGCTCGTCTTAACTTGCGGTTCCCAGAGTACAGAGTGCTACAGCGAAGCACGGGAGAAAACAACCACAACACGAAACCCGCGGTTCATGCTCCTGAAGTCTGGATTGGTCCAGCTACGATAAGCGCAACGGGCGTAGCCTTCATTGTAGTTGAAGGCACCGCCGCGCAGAACCCGGAAAGTATTCGAATCTGCCACCAGATTTTCACGCTCGGCACGTTCTTTTGGACTGACAGGATATGGATACTTGTCATATCTACTGCGCGTCCATTCCCAGACATTACCACTCGCATCCAATAATCCATAAGGGCTTTGCCCACCAGGGAAAGCGCCCACTGCACTGGTAGCACCAATTCCGGTTTCGTCGGTATTAGCCTTATTGGGGTCGAAGTCATCGCCCCAGGGGTAAATCTTGCCATCTGTTCCACGAGCCGCCTTCTCCCATTCCGATTCACTTGGAAGACTGGCTTGAAGTTTTCCTTCGGTTAATCCCTGCCAGAAAGCAGTGGTGTTGCCCTGCTTCATCGGTGCCAAACGTTTGATCTGAACATCCAGCCAGCGTGTGTATTCCAACGCATCGTACCAGGTCACATTCACTACTGGATGATTGGCAATCCCTCGTAAGTTGTCGGTGCCTTGTGGTTTGTATCCACTGGCAACCACAAATGCCGAAAACTGCGCCACCGTTACCGGGTATTTTGCTATCCAGTAATCATAGGGCAGATCAAGTTTGTGCTGGGGCTGTTCAGTATCTCGTGCAAGGCTATCCTTCTTGGGATCACTGCCCATGATGAACTTGCCCGCAGGAATGTGGATGAAGCCAAGGTTTTCTTCACGCGGTAAATAGTGAAAATCCGGGTCGAAACGCGGGTCGCCTAGAGCAGACAGGGTATCCCCAGCGCGGGCGCGGGTAGCAGGAGTAGTTTGCAGACTGGCTTGCTCAAAAGCTTGTAAAAGCTGACTGGCACGGGCTTTCCGCAAGGCTGGATCAGGCTTCTCAATTTCAAGTACGGCAGCGGCAGCGAGTTCCAACCCAGCCAGGCGGGTTTCTTCAGGTTCTAGAGTTCTCATCCAATCCAGATACTCCGCTGCGAAAAGATCATAGTCTTCTTTAGCAACCCCGTAAAATAGCAGACAAACCTCACGCCACCAGGCTTCAGCCACCAGTGGGCGCAGAGTTTCCAATCCGATCTGGCGCTGCTGAACTAACAGACGCGCTGCTAGAAATTCCTGAAAAGTTAGGTGGGCAAACTGAAACAGTTCGGCACGTTCTTCAAATAATCCACCACGCAGACGCACCGCCTGAATAAAAGTTTCCAACTTAGGCAGGGTCAGACCGGGATAATTAGCAAGAATAGCTCGCACCCGCTCTTCTGGGATGGCTGCACCATCGCGTCCACCTCGCTGCATTTCAAGAGCCAGCAAGGATAACCACTGGCGTTGTTCTTCCCATTCCCCACCCCAACTGACCAGTTCCTTTTGGGCTTCATCATTTTCCAAGTATTGAGCTTGTAAGATAACCTTGACCGCCGCCTCATATAGCTTGGCTCGCTCGCGGGGAAGTTCATTCTCGCCCCATTTAACACTCACCACCATCGTCGTCATTAGCGGAGTGCTGACCAATCGCGGCAATGATTGTACTTCGTAGCGTTGGTTGATGTCTCGGATGGCGGCGACAACTTCCTGTGTCTGGGATTCTACAGATTCAGGATAGAGTTGCTGGCACCAATTGTGCGTGAGCAATTCAATCTGTTCATCGTTCAATGGTTGCACATCAAGTCGGGAAAAATCATCGCCGAAAACGGCGTCTTCGCGATAACCGGATTCTCGAGCAGTCACCAATACCTGATTGCCGGGGTAAATGTCATCTGCAATAGCTTCCACCTGCGCTCGCACCTGTCCGCGCTCTGTCCGGTTGACGACTTCATCCAGACCATCCAAAATCAGTAAGCATCCACCACCAAGTAACAGGCGATCGAAGAAGTCTTCTGAAAGCTCGCGAGCTGGATTACGCTGAATCAAATACCAGGGAATGAACCCAGCCAGCTTTCCAGTACGCGGATTCTTAAGTTTTTCGTTTGGCACAGCGTTGCACAGCCGCTGATACTCACGGAAATAGCGCAAAGGGATGATTAGTGGGAGAAGTTGTTTACGTCCTTTTGGTAAATTCAGGATCGGCTTTTCACCGGACAGGGCGGCCTGAGCCAGACTTGCGGCTAGATACGCCGAAAGGGTGCTTTTTCCGCAACCTGCACCGCCAATCACAGCTAGCCGGTCTTTCATAGTCAGAAGGGTCTTCAGATTCACTTCGTTACCAACGGAGCGGTGATTGTCCACGGCTCTCAGGTAGGCTCGCTGCCGAGCCAACGGATCACCTTTGAAATTACTCGTCAGGTCATCAATCTCTTCGCGATTGGGTGGCGAAAACTGGCGCAGGCTGAGTGGCACGAACACATCCGACAATTGACGGCGCGGTTGTTCGCGGGTGGTACGCATACTCTCCAAACCATATAGGCGCGCCTTTCCATAGGCTTTGACTACCCAATTCAAGTATTCCTTGAGAATACGTTCAAAGTCAGCTTTGTTTAACCGAGCCTGGCCTGATGGCGTTTGGTATTGCGCAAAGAAAAGGTTGACCGTGCCAGTGTTCACTACACTTTCATGGATGTCACCTACGCTAATACCACCCTTGCCTACCGACTTTGCACCGTCCCCCTGAGCAATCGCGCCGTCACCTTCTAGTTGAGCAGTGTAAGTTGCCAACTCCTTTTTGAGCGCCGCGATGCTGGCATCAGCCAAGTCAGCAGGCATTGATCCAGCAGCTTTGAGTTCTTCCAGCTTCTGGATATTGGCTTCTATTTTTTCGCGTTCATCAGTCATGCTGCCGCCTTTGTGCCACTATACGGATTACTTGCTGTTGATCTTATTATTGTTCCCAATTGTGATATTGCCGGTCACATCACCTTCGATCAGCATACCACCTTGACCAACAGCTTTTGCGCCATTTCCCTGAGCCTGCGCCCCACCACCGATCACCTGACCTTTGAAGTCACTCCCGGCAGCTTCCAACAACTTGGAAAGTTCTGTTACGAAGGATGCATCTTCCTGTAATAGCTGTTTTAGCTGATAGCGAAAGGCACCCTGCATATCTTCATCTTTGGGGTTGGCTTGCAGGTCTGTCAGCAGCTTCTTTGTCTCAGCTTTGGATTCGAACTTGCACTTGACCGTTTCCCAGATCTTTCCTGGAATGCTTTCGCCAACTTTCTCAGCGGCTTTGGTGATTCCCGCATTGACAAAAGGCTGGATGATCGGCCAGGCAGTAGTGGCGAGCAGGGTGATTGCAGTTACGTCCATCATTGACCTCCATGTGAGAAATACTCAAAATTTAACGCGACCGCCTACGGCGGAAAACCTTATCTTTGAATAGCTCGTCTCGGGTTGCGATACCCAGAGTACAGAGTATTAGAACGAAGCACGGGAGAAAACAACCACAACACGAAACCCGTAGTACATGCCCCAGTTGCCCGGACCGCCCCCGCGACGATAAGCGCAACGGGCGAAGTCTTCATCGCTGAGGAAGGCACCGCCGCGCAGAACGCGCCTAGCGTCTTTTTGGCTTAGGTCTTCGCGGCCATCGTCTGATTTATACGGGTACTTGGATTTATCATCCCAGATCGTGCGCGTCCATTCCCAGACATTACCACTCATGTCCAACAATCCATAGGGTGATACCCCATTCAGGAAAAGTCCAACAGTGGTGGTATCGTTTAGGCCAAGTTCGCTCGAATTACAATGCAGTTCACGCCAGTCATCACCCCACGGATAGGCACGTTTGTCTTGATCGCCTCGCGCTGCCTTCTCCCACTCTGCTTCACTTGGTAGACTGACAGGATTTTCAATCTTTTCACCGAGCCATCGACAGTAGGCCATGGCTTCATCCCAAGAGACGTTGGCTACCGGATGATTCTCCAAACCAGGCGGCACACTTCCGCCACGCCAGTGCTCAGGCGTCTTTGCTTTTGCATCTTGAACATAAATGGCATACTGGGCATTTGTTACTGGCACACGCGCAATCTGGTATTCAGGCAAGAATACTTTGTGAACTGGTTTGCCATCATACTGACCTTCGCCGC
Organism: uncultured Anaerolineae bacterium; assembly: GCA_903838415.1. Taxonomy (GTDB): domain Bacteria; phylum Chloroflexota; class Anaerolineae; order Anaerolineales; family Villigracilaceae; genus UBA5195. The sequence goes on from CAILYI010000191.1 coordinate 9,097, forward strand.
CCATCCAGAACTCGCCCTCCGGAATGGTGATCCATTCCGGTTCTCCGTAAGGGGGCTTCCAAAACTGCGAGATGATTTTTCCACTCTCGATGCGCGCCAGAGCATTCATAGCCGCAAGTTTACTCAACAAAGTTGGCTTATCATCTTTTTTGAATGGCGCATCGGCCTGCTTTTTCAAACGTTTACGCGCTTCACCCAGCAGGTCACCTTCCACACGCGCCGGGCCAACGTCGAACAGGCACTCAGCTGCCAATAACAAATGATGATGCGGTTCCGGTTCGGTTTTTGGGTCTGCATTCATCAAAATACCGATTAACTCGCTCACACGGCGTTTGCCCTGAGTGCTCAGATAACCTGCCTGCAACAAAATTACTTCACGCCACCACGCATCTGGCAAATGTTTCAATGTGAAATCCAGGGAATCTTTGCGGTCTGCCAAAGCTCGCGCCGCGAGATATTCCTGAAAGGTCAGGTGGGCAAAACCATACATCCCGATACCACGCTCGATCAAAAGTCCACTGCGCTCGTTGACCAGGTGTAAAAAGTCATCCAATGCTTTGCTTGCTTGTCCATCTGTACCCGTTATGCCCTTGAACGCAGGCAGGAGCAAGGAACGCAAATCATCGCGCTCAATCTCACGTTGGTTTCGTTCATGCATCCAAAAAGCAACGGGTTCCAGCAAACTGCGGCGGTCGCCGCTATCCATTTTTACGCCTGCCACTTCCACATCCTGATCCAGACCTTTAGCTTCATCCCAGTGACCAAGCAAGACTTCAACCACTTCTTCATACAACTCCGAGCGGCGTTCTGGCAGTTGAGCACGATAGCGATGTACCAGTGCGATGACTGTTAGAAGTAATGGGTTTACAGCCAGGTCAGCCACTCGTGGATTGGTATCAATTGCCTGAATTAGCTTTTCTGATTGCACATCTGCGAGCCGTAATACTTCGAACGCATCACTCTGCGCAAGGGTTATTTCCACCACGCGGGTCCAATCACGGACAAATTGGCGCACTTCAGATGGGCTGAAATCGCGTACTTTCACTAACCCAAACTGCGCCCCAATTTTCGATGCACCTTCGTACCCAACCTCCCGACTGGTGACGACAAAGCGACATTCGGGATAACGTTCTGCAAATTTCTCAATCAGGCGAGCCACGCGCTGGCGGGCTTTTGTTTCCGCCACTTCATCCATGCCATCCAGTAAAAGAACGGCTTTACCTTTCTCAAGAGCAGCATCGAAAAATTCATTCGGAAGAGCAATGCTCTGGTTTTTATAGTATTCGAACAGGTAATTCAACAGGATAGTCGGGCCATCCTTGCCAGAATCAGGATGTTTCTCTTTGAGATGTCCGGCCAGGTGACGCAAGGGTAACAAGATCGGCAAACAATCAGATTCGTTCACACCCAAACGCTTTTGAACCATATTTTCGCTGCCAGCCTTTTTAGTGCTGGTCAATGTGTGCAAAGAACGAGCGTAAGTCAGCGCAATATATGAGAGCAGGGTGGTTTTCCCACAACCTGGATCGCCAATGATGACCAGGCGACGATAGCGCTTGAACGCATCCGCAAGAGTCAGGATGTCATTATCGCGCAACTTCATATTTTCCCCCGGAGTGCTTTTTCCCGTGTGTTTATCCACTGCGGTCAGCGAAACGTAGACTTTCTCAAGAGAGACACTAAGTGGCTGACTTCCTGCGCGAATACCTTGCAGTCTTAAGTGCTGGTGTGCAGCGATGATATTTTCGAGATAAAAGTGCAATGCTTCCAGCGGAGAGAGCGACCTGACATCTTTTGGGGCAGGGTTGACGTTGACTGTATTATTGTTGCCTTTGACCAGTATCCCACTCAGATCACCCCCCACTCCAATGCCATCTTGACCAACAGTCTGCGAATCATTCCCCTGGGCAATCGCACCGGAACCGATCAGCATCGATTCGATCTCAGCTTTCTGCTCAGCCAGAGCCTTGTAAGCCCAACTACCTGCTTTCAAGGTTTCCAATTCGCGCTGGATTTCTTCGAGTTTAGCTTTGAGTTGTTCGATGTCAGTCATGGCTTTCCTCCGCTGCGGGTGTTGGTATTACTATACATCAACGCGCAAAAACAGGCAACAGATTCACAGCAGAAATCCTGACTACGACTGATTATCTCTGAAAGTAAGAGCACTCAGAGTGAATGCGTTTTTCTTCCAAAATTCCCTCGAAGGAATTATTCCACATCGATATAGCTGAAAACAGAGAACCTGCCGAAGGGATTGGCAGGCTCTCTGTTGAATACCTATTTTCGCTACTCTATTCGCGGTTTGCACTGCATTTTTCTTGAACCGTTTTTAGCTTTTCGAACACCCTGTTTTTGGGAAGGCCAAAATTCGGCGTTACTTCTAGTTTTTTCGCGCCGTGGTCCATTAATTCAGAAAAAACGACCAGCAATCTTCTGTTTTATCCATCATCAAGTCGAGATCACATCGCAAAATGTATGTCCGAAATCTCGATTTGCCAGGTCATTCTGCCGAATAAAAAATTCCAGAAAGCCAGCATCTCCCCAACACCTACCCATCTCGGATTCCAGGCCGAAGAGCATTTCAATCGGCTCACCGTGTTTCTCAA
>CAILYI010000192.1 GCA_903838415.1 uncultured Anaerolineae bacterium
CACGGGCATGGTACCCGGTTCTGCACGGGCATGGTACCCGGTTCTGCACGGGCATGGTACCCGGTTCTGCACGGGCATGGTACCCGGTTCTGCACGGGCATGGTACCCGGTTCTGCGATAGTGTCGGTTCTAGCACGGCTACGAACATAGAATTTTCTATAGCATGTTCGAAACTTGGGCTTTGCGCAATGTTTTTTTATTTGTCGATATGCAGCCTCGCTTCATGATTTGCCATTTTTTCAAGTACAGTAATCAAGCCTGTATGATCAAGATCACCGCCACCTGAGTCGAGCAGTTCAGCAAACAGTTTATGGACTGTCGTTGTGACGGGAAGTGACACATCAAAATCTGAGCCGGTCTTAAGAATGATATTCAAATCCTTGAAGTGGAAACGGCTTTTGAAGCCGGGTTGGAAATCACCTTTAATTACCTTTGGCCCTCGCACATCCATCACACGGTTCTGGGCATAGCCGCCGCTGAGAACCTGGATGATGACCGCTGGGTCAACCCCGGCTTTGGCGCCCAGTACAAGTGCTTCGCACATCCCGGCGATGTTTAAGGCTACCTGGATCTGGTTGCAGGCTTTGACAATCTGACCTGCCCCGTGGGCGCCGCAGTGGGTGACGGTCTTGCCCAGCACCTGGAAAATTGGCAGCATCATATCAAACAAATCAGAATCTCCGCCAACCATAATGGACAGGGCGGCATTCTGGGCTCCCACCTGTCCGCCACTGACTGGAGCATCCAGGCAGCGAACGCCCTTCTCGCCAAGAGCTTTGGCCATCTTGACCGCGCTGGCTGGGGCAATGCTGCTCATATCGATATGGACATTTCCCGTTTTTGCGCCTTCAATTATGCCGTTTTCCCCCAGTGCCACCGTCTCCACGTCTGGCGAATCGGGCAGCATGGTGATGATAATCGCGCTCTGGGCCGCCACTTCCCGCGGCGAGTTGGCAGATTTTGCACCCAGCGCAACCAGTTCGCTGACTGGAACGGGGTTTTTATCCAGCACAACCAGGCTGTATCCGGCATTGAGCAAATGCCCGGCCATTGGGCGCCCCATGATGCCGAGGCCGATAAATCCAATAATAGGGTTCGTCATAATTTCATCCAATTCTTTATTTTGGTGCCCACGGGGCAGGAACTCGCGCCGAGAAATCGGTCATTACTTCCACAACGGCGGGAGCATTGGCAGCGAGTGCTTGCTGGAGGGCCGGGGCGATTTCATCAGGCGTTTCCACGCGAATGCCGAAGCAGCCCATGTCTCTGGCAATTTGCGCGAAACTGACTTTCTCGAAGCGATACAGTTTGGCTGGATCGCCGGGGCGGTCGCCGTACATTTTGTGGACATCATCGATGCCCTGGCTGAACCCGTTATTGTTGTTCACCACCGTGACCGTGTGAATATTGTGGCGGCGGGCTGTTTCCAGCTCGGCGAAGTGATACCAGAAGCCGCCATCACCAGTGAAACAGATTACCGGGCGGTCGGGGGCGGCGCATTTGGCTCCCAGCGCGGCGGGGAAGCCCCAGCCGAGCGAACCCGCTGCGCGGATGAAGGTCTGCGTTGGCTGGGTGATGTGTAGCATGGTGGCTGCCCAAATTGCGGAGTAGCCGGTGTCGGTGACCATAATTCCGTTTTCGGGCAGGGCTTCCGTCAGTTCTTTGCAAATCCGTTCTGGACGGATGGGGGTTTCGGCAGAGAAACGCAGCGGGTTGACTTCGTCCAGCCAGTCGGCGACCAGTTGGCGGGTACGTGCCAACCAATCCGGATTGCCAGCGCAAGGTTCGAGCACGGCAAGCAGGTGCTGGAGCGTGATTTTTGCATCCCCAAGCACGCTGATGGTTTCGGGGTAATTGCGTCCCAGTTCGGCAGGGTCAATGTCAATCTGGACGATTTTGGTGCCGATGGCGGGGACTTTCCAGCTGTTGGTGGCCTGGTCACCGGTGGCTGAGCCAATGTAGATCACAAGATCGGCTTCGCAAACGGCTTTATTGGCGCACCATGCCGAGTAATGCCCAGCCACACCCATACTGAGTGGGTGCGTTTCGGAAATGCTGCCCTTGCCATCGACTGTTGTGGCAACAGGGATTTGACATTTTTCAGCCAGTGTAATCAGTTCCAGCGCCGCACCTGAGATACGCACCCCGCCACCGGCCATGATAATCGGGCGCTGTGCAGATTTAATCGCCCGTGCTGCTGCTTCGATTGCGTCCGCATCGGGCGCAGGGCGGAAAGCCGGGTGGTGAACAAACCGTTCATCCACGCTGACACTGGATGGAATGACCGAAACCTCCAGTTCGCGGGCTTCGCGCCCAACCAGATCAAGGTGGACAGGGCCCGGTTTGCCGCTGACCGCCTCGCGGAAAGCCTGGCGCAGCAGGTGTGGCAACTGCTCCGGGGCGACGACATCCGCGTTGTATTTTGTGACCGGCTCGAACATCGGCCAGTGGTTGATTTCCTGGTAGGAGTTGCGGTATTGCCAGTAAGGAGGTTTCTTGCCGGTCAAGGCAATCACTGGTGAACTTGCCAGCCAGGCATCCTGCAACCCAGCGGCCAGGTTGGCCGCGCCAACCGATTGCGACATGCAAACACCCGTTCGCCCACTGATACGGGCATAACCATCGGCCATATATGCGGCGGCCTTTTCGCTGTGAGTAACTACCTGGTTAATACCAAGCTCTTCCAGGTCAACCATGGCTTTGCGAAGTATGGCATCCACAAAAAATATATGAGTCAGTCCGTAGGCTTTGAGAGTTTCGGCAATGAAACGCGCGCCGTGAATAATTGGAGAGTCGGTCATAGTATTCCTTCATTAAATGTGTAGGTTCGTGACGGAGTGGAGCAGGGTGGTCCGCCGGTGACGTTCAGCCGCGGGTTCTGGGCGTCCAGTTCCATGATAAGACAGCCGAGGGTGTAGTTCAGTTGATGATAGTGATGCTGGCAAACCGGGGCGCTGTGGTCGCTGAGCAGCGCTGTGGCACGTTTTACATCCAGCGGCAGGTCGGCTTCGATGCCTTGCTGAAGGGTGTTGAAGCGGTTGTAGGTGGTCATGCGGGCTTTCAGTATTTCAATTAGCTCAGGGGTTTCCTGTTCGCCGAGTTTCCACATGGCGTCCCAACTGGCGGTGTTGTCGTTGTTGAGCGGGTGATTGGTATGGACAAAGCGGTTCGATCCGGGTCGCATGGGCAATTCGATCACTTTGCTGGCAGAACATTCCAGGTCGGTTACGCGGCCCGGGTCACCCAGGACGTAGTTTTGCCCGGAGGCATGTGGCACAGATCGCATGAAGGCCAGGGCGTCTTCCAGACTTTTTTGCTGCAGCACTTTACGGACAATGAAATCCTCCGCAAGCCCGCGCACATTAAAATCGAGAAACAGCACCGAGTTACAGCAAATACCCACGCCGTAGTTGTTCATGCCTGCCAGTGAGATTTTCCCGGCGACGGTGAAAACCAGGCTTTCCACATCGGAATCCGGTTCGTGGACGCGTAAAAGGGTTTGGAAGCCGTCGTAGTAGAGCGGGGAATCCATGTTTTGGGCGATCAGGCTGCGCCCGCCTTCACGCGACCCAAGGCATGAGCAGTGTTCGGGGATGCCGCGTCCAAACTTGACAATTTGCCGGTACCAGGGGTCTTCATCGCTGAGCATGCGGGCAAAGACCTCCTGGAAACTCCGCCCGGAGCCTTCCGAAATCCCGCGCAGTTCGTCCAGCAGGTCGGGGGTGTATTTTTCAGCAGCCGGGATGAAATCGGTCTTGGCCAGGAATTGATCCAGGTATTTTTGCGAGTCCATACCTGTGTCTAGTTCGATATTTTCCCGGAACAGGTCGTAGTGACGCCCAATCTGTTCGCGCAGTTCCTCGCCGTGCTGGCGGCCGCGTTCGCGGGGGGTGCCATATAAATCAAGAACACGCATTTTGTAGAGTGCCATCATTGCTCCTTTATTTTGGATTAAGCGCCACAAACGGCTCCATCATAAACAGGCCGTCTTTGCGGAGCAATTGGCCATCCAGCCAAATCTCGCCGCCGCCATGGGATGGGTCTTGCATACAGACTTGATCCCAATGAATGGAGGAGCGATTGCCGTTGTAGGCATCGTTGTAGCAATTGCCGGGGGTGAAGTGAAATGAGCCGGCGATCTTTTCATCGTAGTGGATGTCATTCATCGGCTGGGTGACATTTGGGTTGATTCCAAGCGCAAATTCGCCAATGTAAGAAGCGCCTTCATCGGTCTGAAAAATGGCATTCAGCGCAGATTCATCCCCTTCCCGGCAGGTGGCGCGCACGATTTTGCCTTTAGTAAACTCCAGGCGGATGCCGTCAAAGGTCTGCCCCATGTAGATGGAAGGGATATTAAACGTCACATAGCCTTCAACGCTGTCTTTCACTGGCGCGGTATAAAGCTCTCCATCGGGATAGCTGTTAGCGGCTGCGCCAATGATGGTATTGATGCCTTTTTTGCTAAAATGCAGATCCGTATCAGGTCCCTTGATATGCACCCGGTCGGCGGCATCCAACACGGCTTTGGCCGGGATGCTGGCTGCATGCATGGCGGCGTAATCCACCAGGGAAATATCCATAACGAATCTGTAAAACCCTTCGTAAGTCATCCCGGCTTTTTGCGCCTGTAATGCGGTTTGCCAATCGAGCACGACCCATTTCTTTTCGTTGGTGAAACGGTGAAAGAGTTTCCCAAATTGGTTTTGATAGGCCATCAGGGTTTTGCCGGTTGCGCCTTCGTATGGGCTGTCCGTCTCCTTGGCCCGGATGACCGCCACAGCCTCCACGCCATCCATCATCAGGTTGATGGGGTCAACAAAGGTGGCAATGGATTCTTCCAGAATTCGATCATCATCTTGAGGCAGGGAGACGAGAAAGAGCCGGGTTATTTCCTCATCCATGAAATAGGTGATGGGAATGGCGCCTGCCTGAACACACGCTTCCGCAAAGGCTTTGACCAACGGCATGGCGCTGTGCCCGGCCGCGATGAGGCAGCGTTCGCCTCGTTTCAATTTCAACGAGTAGTTAGCCATTCGTTCAGACAGTACATCGAGTCGGTCAAATTCCATTTCGATTGCTCCTTGCACGTGCAGAACCGGGTACCATTATCTTGACTGGTAAACACGTTCATCGGCGACGGTGGCCGCCAGCGCCTGGGTAATCTCTGCCAGCCGGTCGAAGTCGATTTTGTCGATGGTATCGGCAGGAGTATGGACATAATGTGAACGGGCAGTGGACGAGTCAAAGATGAATAGAGCCGGGATGCCTGCCTGCCAGAAGGGTGCGTGATCAGAGTTTAGCCCCATCGGCTGGTAAGCCACAACCTGCTCGAACGTCAACGGCGCATGAAGCCAACCGTAGGGCAGGTTGATGTCATCGACTTCGCAATGTTCCGTGAAAACCATCCCCAAGGTTTGCGATGGTTGATGTGTGACCAGCATGGAGAAATTCCCAATCTCCTGCTGCGGGTCGAGCCGGTAGCCCTTGCTGAAAGACTCGAATCCTAATCCGCCCAGCAAACCCTGGGTTTTGGGCTCGTAGCGGAAAATCCCCGGTTCATCCACATTGATATTGAAAGCGATTTTCTTGCCGGTCTGGAGCGCTTCCTGCACCCAGCGATGGCTGCCGATGCGGCTGCGCGAACCGATGGCGGATTCCACCGTGATCGATTCGAACAGCGGCGCGATCTCTTCAATGTGTGCGCGCAAATTGGCGGGGACAGAGTCGCCCAACTCGCTCAACGCCTGACGATAGCCTTCCGCCTGGGTCTTCCCCGAATCGAGAATCTCAATCGAGCGCGATTGGATTTTCTGCCCAGCTTTTGCGCACGCCCAACTCGTATAACGATCCTGTCTGTCCAAGACGCCGTGCCGCCGCGCACTATCTTTTATCATGGTGTAAAAAATTGGATTACTACTTTCTTCCAGGCTGACCGCTACGATATACACCGGGGGTGGGTTATCCATTTGCGCTAGAATGCGCCCCACTTCCAGAATGACCGCCACCCCGGCAGCGTTGTCGTTCGCGCCGGGAGACGTCACGCTGTCGTAATGAGCCGTCAGCACTGCCGCCGGTTTCTCGCTCACCGGGCCGATCCTCCCTTCAATATTGCGGAAAGGGCGCTCCGAGCCTTCAACATAGAAAATCTGCTCGCGGACTTCCAGCCCGTATTCCCGCATCCGGGCAGCGATGGTATCTGCGGCTTTCTCCAATGCTTCGGGGCTTTCAATGGGATGGCGCATCCCTTCGAGCTGGTAGACAGTCTGATACAGGTTTTCAGTTTGGGCTTTTTCGAATGAGTTCATCAGATTCTCCTATGCTCACTTTTTCCCAAAAGAACCGGGATTATTTCATCAATAACGCTTCCATCCAGGTTTTTTCAGGGATATGCTGGCTAATACTGTTGCGGACAGGGATGATTGCACCGCTTTTGATAGTCAGTTTCGGTGATAGGAATACCGTGCCAGGAATGAGATTCCCCACCCGCCCATCGGAAAGCAGGAACTCACCCTCGTGGTAGCCCAAAATGCTGATGTCGGCTAGCATGCCAGGGCGCAGGCTGCCGCGTTTATCCTGTTCGCCGAGCATTTTGGCCGGGTTGCAGGATGCGGCTCGGATGGCATCTTCAAGCGAAAGGCCGAGTGCCATGAATTTGCTGGCTACAGCCGCAACATTATAGAAATGCGGCTGTTCCTCGGGCAGTTTGACCACATCGGTGCCGAAAGCCTGAGGAGCAAATCCGCGCTGCAGGGCGGCTCGTGCCAGGTTGAAGTTGATGTGGCCGCGTCCGGGAGCGGCGTCAAGATAGACCCCCTTCGCCAGGGCGGCTTCCAGTCCGGGCAGGGGAGTGCCATCTACACGGAAGACGCTGCCTGGTTTGTCGGTAAAAGCATGGGTCAGGATATCGCCTTTTTCTAATTTTCCCAGCATCCGGGTAATGAAAGCGTCAATCTCAGCCGCAGGAACAGGCTCGTTGAATCCCATCCCCAAATGGATCATCAAGGGCAAGCCTGCCTTGCGAGCGATGCGCACGGCCATTTCAACCACATCCACTTTGACGGCGTAAATCAGTTCGGCGATGGCGCGCAGTTTAATGCCGCGCACTATGTCGCGATTGGCTTCGATGACCTTGAGAAACTCGGTTTCGTCGAGAATGTCGAAACCGGTTTCCGGCAGGACGACCTCCCCGAAGGGCGAGACATTGAGAAAGGCAAAGACATCAGTACGGGCTGGTTCAATGACATATTTGTGGAACGGATGCAGGTGGAGATAGCCGACGCTGCCCGCGTCATTGACGGTAGTGCAGCCGGCAGTCACGCCCGCCTCGTCAGGGTCAACTGCCAGCGAGACGAGGTCGCGAGAGACGTGGGCGTGGATGTCAATCAAACCGGGGCAGACCAATTGTCCGGTGGCATCGAGAATTTGGGTAGCTTCAGTAGCGACGGGCGCATCCAGTAGGGCGATTTTTCCGTCAGTGATGGCAATATCCATCACCCGGTCAAGATTTTGGGATGGGTCAAGCACTCGTCCGCCGCGAATCAGTAAATTGAATGGCATGGTGTTCTCCTATCAAATCATCAAATGTGGCGCATGATCAGCAACGTAAGGTTTGAGCGTGAACAGCGCGGCGCGGAAGGCGACCAGCGCCTGGTCAATTTCAGCAGCGGTCATGGGGGTGGAAATGTTGAACATACCGCGGTTGGCCGAGAAGATACCCTGGTTGAGCAGCTCCAGGTGCAGGAGGCGCGGTAGTTCAGCGGCTTTTTGCTTCCAGCGTACCACATCGGCGGCGGAAGTGACTTTTTCGGCTGTCCAATGGACATAAGCCAGCGAGCCTTCACCGGTGGCTTGGCCGTGGAGACCGGCTTCGGCAAAAGCCTCGTCAATGCCGATACGGAAGTCATCCCCGAGGCGATTAATGTGGTTAATAGATTCGGGCGTGAGCGCGTTGACCGAGGCCATCCCGGCGGCCATCGCCAGTGGGTTGCCGTTGAAAGTGCCGGAGTGGTGAAATCCGTTGGGGCGGGCAGGATCGTAGAGCGCCATAATTTCAGCGCGCCCGCCAAAAGCGCCGATGGCCAGCCCGCCGCCGATCAATTTGCCGATGGCGGTCAGGTCGGGGGTGACACCAGTTTTACCTTGGTAGCCGCCCGCATGTAGGCGGAATGTGACGACTTCATCGAAAATTAGCAGGACACCATAGCGGTCAGCCAGGGCGCGCAAGCCGGGGAGGAAATCATCGTTTGCGACCACCATTCCGGCAGAATTCATCAGTGGCTCGGTGATGATGGCGGAAACTTCGCCAGAGCGGGCTTTGAGCACTGTCTCGACACTCTCCAGGTCGTTGAAACGCGCCACTGCCACTGCGCCCAGCACAGCCTCGGCCACGCCATCCGCCTCAACGCGCGGAATGGGCAACTGGTTGCTGCTCAGGTCTGGAGTGATGTTGACTTCAGCCATGTCGTGCGAGCCGTGATAACCGCCATCCATTTTCAAGATGACTGGTTTCCCGGTGAAGGCGCGGGCAGCGCGCATGGCCATCATGGTGGCTTCGGTGCCGGAGTTGGTATAGCGCAGCTGGTCAACGCCTGGCAGGCGTTTGGTGATCATATCGGCTAGGTGGAACTGCCCTTCGGCAGGTGCGCCATAGACCACGCTGTTGACGGCCTGAGCCTGGATTGATGCGGTGATGTCTGGGTGGGCGTGCCCATGTACGAGCGAAGTGTAATTGTTCTGAAAGTCGAGGTAGCCGTGGCCGTCCACATCAGTCAGGATGCAGCCTGCTCCGCGCGTCATGTAGATGGGATATGGCAGGTGATAGGCGGCCCAGCGCGTATCGCCGCCGGGCAGGGATGTCTTGGCCTGGACGTCCAGCGCGCGGGATTTGGAGGTGCGTTCTCTGTAACGGGCAAGGATTTGGTCTTTGACAGGGTGATCAGATGACATGGTTTTACTCCAATTTGTAAGCGGTACCGGTTTCAGCACGGGGATAGGATAAATTTTCCATCCTGGTACAGTAGTTCGTCATCCACTGTGATGCTGCCGCCGGAGCGCAGGTCGCAGATCAGATCCCAGTGAATGGCAGATTTGTTCAGACCGCCGGTCTGCGGGTAGGAATTGCCCAGCGCCAGATGGAAACTACCGCCGATTTTTTCATCGAACAGGATTTGCCCGGTGAAACGGTCGATGTTGTAATTGGTGCCGATGGCGAATTCGCCCAGATAACGCGCACCCGTGTCTGTATCCAGAGCAGCCTGCAATAGTTGCTCATTTTTATCGGCTTCAGCCCGCACCACGCGCCCATTTTCAAACCATAAACGGACACCGACCAGTTCGTTCCCGTTGTAGATCGCCGGATAAGAGAAAGAGACAACCCCGTTTGCACTGTTTTCCACTGGACCGGTATAAATTTCGCCATCAGGAACATTATATTTACAGCACGAATTCATGAAACGTCGGCCTGCAATGCTGAGATGCAAATCAGTATCCTGGCCAAGGATATGAACCTGTTTTTTCCCGTTGAGCCAGTCAACAATTCGCGCCTGTTTTTGTTCAACACCTTGCCAATAACCGGCCGGGTCGTCCAGATCTGGAAGGCAGGCGCGGTAGACAAAATCCTCATACTCGTGCAAACTCATATTTGCATCCTGAGCATAGGCGGCGGTCGGGAACAAGACAGACACCCATTTCATGGTTCCCGCAGCGGCGCGCTGAATCACCTTTTGCATTAAGGGGGCTTCGCCTTGTTGAGCCAGCATTAACCTGCGAGGTGCAACGTTGCTCAAGGCTTTGGTATTGTTCTCAGCGCGAACCATCACAACGGCATCAAAATTTTCCACTACAAACTGCTCGACATCCGGGACACGCTTCAACTGTTCATCGGAGGCCAGTTCGAAGAAACGTTCGTTGGATTCTGGAAACTTCAAGGCTAGAAATGGATAGCCTCCAGCGGCAATAACCTGGGCGTATATTTCGTTTAGCAGCGGCTCGGCCGGGGTCAGGCTGCGAATGACCACTTTATCACCCGCTTTGACGCTGATGGAATAATTGACGATTAATTCGGCCATTTTCTTGACACGCAGATCTTGCATAAAAGCCTCCGGAACGCACCTGGTAATGAAAGACGGTCACTCCCAATGCTGTTCCATGTGTTTTAGTTTTTGCCAACGCTTCCTGGCGTCTTCGTTTGCAAGCAGCATTAATTCTTCTGCCCGGGCTTCATTACTTTGCAACAACATGCGATAGCGTTCTTCGTTGTAAGCATATTTCTCAACCGGAATGCTTGGTTCTTTACTATCAATCGTCAGCGGATTTTTCCCTTGCGCCGCCAGAGCCGGGTTGAAGCGATAAAGAGGCCAAACACCAGCCTGGGCGGCCAGGCGCTGCTGATCCAGCCCCTTACTCATGTCGATTCCGTGAGCAATACAATGAGTATAGGCAATTACCAGAGATGGTCCGTCATATGCGTCAGCTTCCAGAAAAGCGCGCAAAGTTTGCTGATCGCTGGCGCCCATCGCTATTTGGGCGACATAGATATGCCCATAGCCCATTGCAATCGAACCAAGATCTTTTTTGGCAGTCCCCTTACCGCTGGCTGCAAACTTTGAGACGGCCGCCCGCGGGGTGGCCTTCGAAGCCTGCCCCCCAGTATTGGAATAGACTTCTGTGTCCATCACGAGTACATTCACATTTGCGCCTGAAGCCAGGACATGATCCAAACCACCGAAATCGATATCATATGCCCACCCGTCTCCGCCAATCAACCAGACAGACTTGCGAATAAGTGCGTTGGCCAGGCTGAGTAATTCCAACGCCTGCGGGGTATGCAGCCCGCTCAGCGTCTGCTTGAGCACAGCCACTCGCTCACGCTGCAGGCGGATACCCGTTTCACTGGCCTGTTCGCCTGTTAGCAAGCCTTCGACCAGTTCTGGATGGATGTCGGGTGCCTGCTGCCGCAGCAGTTCACGCGCATACTGACCCTGTTTCTCAACTGTCAGGCGCATCCCCAACCCGAACTCGGCGTTATCTTCAAACAGGGAATTGGACCAGGCCGGGCCTCGCCCTTGCGCGTTGGTTGTCCAGGGGGTGGTCGGCAGGTTGCTGCCGTAAATCAGTGAACAACCGGTGGCATTTGCCACCAGCATGCGGTCTCCAAATAACTGCGATAACAATTTGATGTAAGGCGTCTGCCCACAGCCAGCGCAGGCGCCGGAAAACTCAAACAATGGTTCAAGCAGTTGCGAATACTTGACTGTCGTCGTGTTAATCAATGTGCGGTCGACTTCCGGCAGAGTCAGGAAGAAATCCCAGTTGATATTCTCCTGTTCACGCAACACAACCTGCGGCTGCAGGTTGATAGCCTTGCGTCCGGTTTGCTGTTTGTCCCTGGCGGGGCAGGTCTCGATACATAACCCACAACCGGTGCAATCTTCAGGAGCTACCTGGATACTGTAAGCAGAGGAACGGAACTCGACGAATTTGGCCGGAGCAGATTTGAAAGCCGACGGGGCGAGGGCCAGTTGTTCCTGAGAAAAGATTTTCTGGCGGATGGCAGCGTGTGGGCAGACAAACACACATTTTCCGCATTGAATACACAGGTCCGCTTCCCAGACAGGGATTTCCAAGGCGATATTGCGTTTTTCCCAGCGCGCGCTCCCAACAGGGAAAGTTCCATCTGCCGGCAAGGCGCTGACCGGCAGGACATCTCCCTCATAGGCCATGATGGGCGCCAGCACCTGTTTGACAAATTCAGGTGCAAGAGGAGAAACCACCTGACGGCGGGTAATGACACTGGTCGCCTGGCCCGTGCTAGAACCGGGCTTACCCACCTTTCCCCGCCAATCCACCTCGCTCAAATTGGCCAGGGTGGCATCCACTGCGGCAAAGTTCTGCTGAACAACACTTTCACCACGCTTGCCGTAAGTTTTTTGAATTTGCTTCTTTATCTGGGTCAAAGCTTCTTCTCGCGGTAATACTCCCGAAAGCGCAAAGAAACAGGTCTGCATAATGCTGTTGATGCGGCTCCCCATGCCCGTTTGTTTGGCAACGTTGTTTGCGTCAATCACAAAAAAGCGCAGATTTCGGTCGAGGATCTGCCGTTGGACTTCACGAGGCAGCGTTTCCCAGACTGCATCCGGCCCATACATACTGTTCAACAGAAAAATCGCGTCGCAGCGAGCATACTTGAGCACATCAATGCGCTCAAGCAAGGAGAACATGTGACAGGCCACAAAGTTTGCATCGCCGCAACCAATCAGGTAAGGCGCACGGATTGGCTGTGGTCCAAAACGCAGGTGCGAAACGGTGACCGAGCCCGATTTTTTCGAATCGTAAACAAAATACCCCTGGGCATGGTTTTGGGTTTCTTCACCAATAATTTTGATTGAATTTTTGTTGGCCCCAACCGTTCCATCCGAACCAAGCCCAAAAAAAACACACCGAATAGTTTCGGGAGATTCAATCGAGAAATCCG
>CAILYI010000193.1 GCA_903838415.1 uncultured Anaerolineae bacterium
CTGTCAAAAGTGGGAGAATTTGGGTTAGAATCGGCATGGGTGTTTTTTGTGAAGTTGAGTTAGGAAACCCAATCTTCTCACAAAACACCCACTTTTTTACAACCTATTCTGCAACACTCTCACCAGTGGGTGTGAAACGCATTTTACTGGTGGATGATGTCAGTGTCTCAGGTCAAACGCTTCAGGCGGCCAGAGAGTTATTGATGGATTACGAAGTGACCACCTTTGTACTCAAAAGCAAGGCTGACTTGGTCGCATTCCCCGAGATTGGGGAATGCGTTGTCTGGCCCTGGAAATTAGAGCGTTTGTAGGTAGGTTAAGGTTTCTGCCCTAGCAGCGTTAATAAATCATTAAAAACAAAATTCCCTTTTGGTGTATGATTAGCTGGGAGAAAATTACCTCGATGTATACGCCACGGATCAATTGGGTTTTGTTGGTTATTTTTGGATTAGCAGCCATTGGAGTTTTTGTGGCCGCCTTGATTTTTCCTGCTTTTCGGGAAATTTCTTATGCCCCGCTGCGCGAACTTATCCTGCCGCCGCCTGAGCCGGTTAACTTGACCGTTCTCTATTCGACGGAAAAAGAAGCCTGGCTGAGCGAAGTGATCACCCAGTTCGAAACCAGTGGTGCTAAAGTGGACGGACACCCAATCAAAGTTCAGCTCGAGAAAATGGGTTCCTGGGAAATCAATGCTGCCGTGCTCGATGGCTCACGCAAGCCTGTTATCGTCAGCCCGGCGAGTTCGTTGCAAATTGCAGCTTTACAAGATGCCTCGACTGCCCAGTTCGGCAAAGCGCTGGTCAACCCGGCCGACACTGCCACATGCCGTTCAGTGCTCAAAACTCCTCTGGTGCTGGTCGCCTGGAAGGAGCGTGCAGATGTGTTGTGGGGACAGCAGCCGAGCGCATCGTTATGGCGGAATATCCACGATGTGCTCGTAAATCCGCAAGGTTGGGCCGCCCTGAACCATCCCGATTGGGGATATATCAAATTTGGACATACAGACCCGCTTAAATCAAACAGCGGTTTTATGAGCATACTACTCATGACATACGGTTACTACGGAAAGACCAGTGGCTTATCCGCTTCAGACATTTTGTCCGACAGCGATTTTCAGAAATGGTTCATCGAAACAGAGTCCAGTATTGGGCAGTTTGAAAACAGCACTGGACCATTGATGCAGAAAATGATCGCCTACGGTCCAAGCACTTTTGATTTTGTTGCTGTTTACGAGGCAACTGCAATCGAGCAAGCGGATAATGCTGTTGGACGTTATGGCGAATTGCATGTTTACTACCCTTCTGCTCTATTATGGAGCGACCATCCCTTCTGTGTTCTCAACGCTGATTGGGTTACCCCGCAACAGTCACTAGCGGCAAAGTTATTCATTGACTACCTTACCAGCCAACCAGTACAGAATATCGCTTTAATGAAATACGGTTTTCGCCCGGTGGAAACATCCATCAAGCTGGAGCAATCGGGATCGCCGTTCGACCACTACGCATCCAATGGCTTCCGCGCCGATTTATCGGCGCTGCCCGAAGTTGAAATCCCCGCTGGGAATGTGCTGAACACGCTGCGCGATTTCTGGTCGAGAAGTGTGTCTCGCTAACGAGGAGAAATAATGAAATCCAAAAACCAGCTATTTTTATCATTTATTGTTATTGCCTCATTTCTGTTGAGCGCCTGTGGGCAAATCCAGAGTCTTGTCTCTGCCGGTACTGTGAATATGACCATTGTCTACGGTTCTGAAAAACAAGCCTGGATGGACCCGCTTGTTAAACAATTCAACGATGCCAAAAATAAAACTACCGATGGAAAAATCATTGTTGTCGAAGCAACAGCGATGGGTTCAATCGAATCTATACGTGGGATTATCGATGGATCACTGCAGCCAACTGTGTGGAGTCCTGCTTCCTCGGTTTATATCCCCGTGGCAAATGCAGAGTGGAAAAAAAACCACACCAACGACCTTGTAACCGGTAACCCGAAAGACCTGGTTCTCAGCCCGGTTGTGATCGCCATGTGGCGTCCTATGGCACAGGCGTTGGGCTGGCCTGATAAAGCCTTGGGTTGGGCTGATATTGCTCAACTGGCAACATCTGCTGATGGATGGAAAACATACAACCACCCGGAATGGGGACCATTCAAGTTTGGGCACACTCATCCGGCTTACAGCAACAGTGGCATTGTCTCCATCATCGCTGAGACTTATGCTGGTCTGAACAAACAGCGCGGCTTAACCGCAGCCGATTTGCAATCTCCCGAGCTCAAAAAATTTATGAGCGCTGTCGAAAGTAGCGTTATCCACTATGGTACAAGCACTGGCTTTTTCGCTGACCGAATGTTCGGAAATGGCCCATCCTATTTGAGCGCGGCGGTCTTATATGAAAACCTGATTGTCGCTCAAGAGACGAAACGGCTCAGCGGGCAATCTTCGCAGATACCAGTAGTGGCAGTTTATCCAAAGGAAGGCACCTTCTGGTCGAATCATCCCTATGTGGTGCTCAACGCACCATGGGTGACCGTGGAGCAAAAGGATGCAGCCGGGATTTTTGAGACCTTCCTGCTCGACAAGCCTCAACAGTTAAAAGCTCTCGAATTAGGTTTTCGCCCCGCGGACCCATCCATTCCATTAGCTGCGCCGCTGGACGCCCAACATGGGGCAGACCCGACCCAGCCCAAAACCATCCTTGAAATTCCAAGTTCAGCGGTGATTGATGGCATTCAAAACCTTTGGAAACAGACTAAAAAACCGGTTGATCTGATTGTGGTGATGGATATTTCGGGTAGTATGCAGGGAGATAAGATTACAACTGCGCGCAGCAGCCTGATGCAATTTATTCAAAAGCTGGATGACCGTGACCAACTTCAGATCAACACTTTTAGCTCTGAGATTACAACTCTGACGCCGCTTTCGGAGCTTGGCGGCAAACGCCAACAGGTACTGGATAGTGTTTCGGGTATTTTCGAAGGCGGCAACACTATATTATATGATGCCACACTACAAGCCTATCAGGAACTCCAACAAAAAGGTGACCCGACGCACATCCGTGCAGTAGTAGTGCTGACTGATGGACAGGATACTGCCTCTTCTGCGTCTATCGATAATGTGCTTGCGCAAATCAACGCGGCTCAAGGTGAAGGCGGAAATTCCATAAAATTGTTTACCATCGCCTTTGGTAGTGATGCAGATAAAAATGTTTTGCAAAAATTAGCCGACCCGACTGGCGGTAAGCAGTATGACAGTTCCCCAGAGAATATTCAAAAAATTTACGATGATATTGCGACATTTTTCTAAACTATGAGCCGCTCCCCATTACTTACCGCTCTCTTTCACCCCATCAACCTCTTCATGCTGGCGCTGACAGCCGCTGCCGGGCTTTGTTCAGCCTGGTGGCTGGCACCTTTCGGTTTCGTTTTCTGGCTCATCATGGTTTTTTCCATCGCCCGCGACCCAGGCCTGCAGATGACTTTTAATCGCCAGAACCGCCAACCGCTAGCCCAGCGCTTTCAAATTCGCTTCGATCGTCTCGATCGGGCGCGTTTCTCCATTTTCAACGCAATGGCGCAATCTAATAATCCTGGGTTGCAAAAAACGGTAGAGACTGTGCAAACTGCACTCGATGAATTGGTGGAACACGCATATCTCTTAAGCCTGCGAATGACTGCAATGGATAATAATTTCTCTATCCAGCAGGTGACCAGTAATTTCGATGATGAAATTACCAAGATGCAAAAAAGCATTAGTGAGAATTCTGATCCAGCCTCACGCAAGGAGTATGAAGCCACGCTTCAATCATTGCAGGCGCGGCAAGCACAATTAAAAGCTGTCGGCGCATTACTTTCACGTTTCGAAGCCCAACTCACGGGTACGAACAGTGCGGTGGATGGCGTTGTGACAAGTGTGGTTAGCTTTCAGGGACGTGACGGCAAGCAGGTTGAGGGGAAAATCCCAGCGCTGCTGGAAATCATCCAGACTGAACAAAGTGAACTCAAACAATTTGATGACGAATTGGAGAAATCCCAGTCGATTTAAAAAGACAGGTCATCTGTTTAGGGATGACCCGTCTTTTTAATAACCAAGTGGGTTGTACACTCGTAAATCGAACAAGGATATAAGTTGTTTAGCAACTTGAAAAGTTCGATTTTTACTAAAATTTGCATTCGATCGTTATTTACACAACGTAAGTTTAGCGATTCACTTCTTCCACTTCAGTATACCAACGAATCCGGGTGCCGACCCGGTCACGCATCTTCCACAGGATTGGTTTATTGGCGCGATCCAGCAGCCGCCGGATGGTATTGATACGCGTTAATACGCGCTGGCGCTGTTCGTCATCCAGGCCGGGGTTGCTCTCGACCAGAATCGTCTCGACCTTGCTCAGCGTGATGGTCAGGGTTTTATACAGCCCCCAATCCTTGATGCAAAGGCGCGTGATATGATCAATATTGATCTTGTTTTCATCGTTATAACCGACTTCGTTGTCGAGCAGGAGCGAAATGATATGGGTGCGTTTCATTTGAGTTGAAAATTGAGTTGAAAGCCGATGATATCTCTGGTAAAGTGAGTTTGGACAAACCACTTCAGGAGAAATTCCATGACTTTCAACTCACAAGAGATTATACAAGATGTGCGCGGAGAATTC
>CAILYI010000194.1 GCA_903838415.1 uncultured Anaerolineae bacterium
CCTTTTGACCAATTTTTCTCATCCAACCCATCTTTTTTGCCTGCTCCCATCTGTCCACCCCCTTTTCCCTTCATTATCGGACTTGTTGCTGAATCCCACTGAATCAAAACCTTGA
Source organism: uncultured Anaerolineae bacterium (assembly GCA_903838415.1). Taxonomy (GTDB): domain Bacteria; phylum Chloroflexota; class Anaerolineae; order Anaerolineales; family Villigracilaceae; genus UBA5195. Next base: position 116 of record CAILYI010000194.1, read on the forward strand.
CATTCCGGCCGGTCGGCTTATAATACTGCCCAATATTGAAAAGACGTTGAAGAGGACGAGTACGCGCAGTACGACGGTTCAGAGAGCAGGCAGTAATTGGTGAGAGCCCTGCCCGAAACGACAGCGCAGAATGGACCTCGGAGTTGCAGGGCGAAAGAGTTCAAGTAGCCCGCGCCGGGAAGCCCCCGTTATAGGGCCAGGGTATAACTCTCTTTGAGAGCGTACCCGGACGAGTGAGGCTGGCTCCATCCCGTTTGCATCATAACGGGATTTTTTGTTAAAACAGCCTAATTCGGGTGGCACCACGGACTACGCGTTCGTCCCGTTTATCGGACGAACGCGCCTTTTTTTAACCTGCCGAGGAGGACAGTATGGTTCCACAAAGTAAAGCGATTTTGGAAAATGAACATCAAGAAAGGGTAGCCGCTGTCGGGGAGTCCGAGTGGGGACTGACCGCAGAGCAAGTCTACGCCCAACGCCTCGCTGAAACTCCGTTTAACGGCGCTCTCGCCGCCCCAACCTTCATCCCATAAAAATCCATCCAAAGGAGAAATCTCATGTCAGAACAAACTCGCTTCAATCTCAACCAGACCGACCTGCCGAAATTCTGGTACAACATCTACGCTGATAGTCCGGTCAAACCCAACCCCGTTCTGCATCCCGGCACCAAGGAACCGGTCACCCCCGATTTTCTCTCCGTCCTGTTTCCGATGGAACTGATCCTGCAAGAAATCAGCACCGAACGCTATATCCAGATCCCTGAAGAAGTGCGCGACATCTACAAACTTTACCGCCCCACCCCGCTCATCCGCGCCGTGCGGCTGGAGAAGGCGCTCGGCACGCCCGCGCATATTTACTACAAATACGAAGGCGAATCCCCGGTGGGCAGCCACAAGCCCAATACCGCCATCGCCCAGGCTTTTTACAACAAAGCCGCCGGGACCAAGGCCCTGACAACGGAAACCGGCGCCGGTCAGTGGGGCACCTCGCTGGCGATGGCCTGCAACTTCTTTGGGATTGACCTGGAAGTGTACATGGTCAAGGTTTCATACAATCAGAAACCCTACCGGCGCATTTTCATGGAACTTTACGGGGCGCAGGTTTTTGCCAGCCCAACCAACCGCACCAATTATGGCCGCTCGCTGCTGGAGACAGATCCATCCAACAACGGCTCACTCGGCATCGCCATCTCGGAAGCCGTGGAAGTGGCCGCCACTTCGGGCGGAGCCAAAAAATACAGCCTGGGCTCAGTGCTCAATCATGTGCTGATGCATCAGACCGTGATCGGCGAGGAAGCTCTGAAGCAGATGGATTTGGCCGGGGAATACCCGGATGTGGTAATTGGCTGCGCGGGCGGCGGCTCCAATTTCGCCGGGATTGCCTATCCGTTCTTGCGCGAAAATCTCAAAAACGGAAAACAAACGCGCCTGCTGGCGGTTGAACCCACCGCCACCCCTTCGCTGACCAAGGGCACCTTCGCCTTCGACTTTGGCGATACCGCCCAGATGGCCCCGATCGTCAAGATGCACACGCTCGGCCACACCTTCATGCCGCCAGGTATCCACGCGGGCGGACTGCGCTATCATGGCATGGCGCCCAGTGTTTCGGCGCTCTATGATGCCGGGCTGATCGAGGCGGTCGCCGTGCAGCAGCGCGCCACCTTTGAGGCCGCCATGCAATTCACCCGCGCCGAGGGCTTTTTACCCGCCCCCGAATCGGCGCACGCCATCCGTGCGGCCATTAACGAGGCGTTGGATGCCAAAGCCAAAGGCGAAAAACGGACAATTCTGTTCAACCTGTCAGGTCACGGTCATTTCGACATGATGGCGTACCAGTCTTATCTGAACGACGAACTGGTCGATTACGAATATCCCGCCGAAGCCGTGCAAGCCGCGATGAAAGATTTGCCGCAAGTTGCGTTTTAGTCAATCCGCATGAAAAACCGCCCGCCGAAATTGGCGGGCGGTTGCATTTAATCGACTTTTTCCTTTTCCCCAAAGAGCACCACAACGATGTGTTGATTCAAAAACTGCGGGTGCTCGTTCGGCCCAACCGGCGGCACAATCTGTCCGATCGTATATCCGCCCGCAATGGGCACATCTTCGCCAAGCACATCCATGACGGCCTTTATTTCCGAGCCGGGATTTGCCTGTAACAGCATTTGCCAGGCTGCATCCACCAAAACGAGCGCAAACGCTGGCTTGGAGCTGCCCAACGCCAGCAAGGCCTGCCTGGTCGCTTCCCTGGCGGCTGCCAGGCAGGCGGACGGACTGCCAATCATCAAATAGGCATCGCTGCCATCGCGCAAAGCGGCATTCATACGGAAACTGCCATCTTCTTCCACACGCAAGGGCGCGCGCAGCAGCAGATCAGCGCCAGTTCCCTGCTCGAATCCAAGCGGATAGATGCGGGTCATATAGTTAAGCGGCGGAATCTCCCAGTCGCGCACGGGCTGTCCAAACATCTCCGCATACGTCTCAGCTGCCGGGTGTCCATCCAGGGTTCGCAGCCAGAAACCGCGCGAACGCGTCACGCGAAATTGACTGCCGACGGCGTGCCAGCCATGACCATATCCAATGCCGGTCTTGAAGTTGCCACGCAGAAAAGCTGCCGCCAGACCACCCATCCCGGATTGCGCCCCTGCAATTTGGAAGCTGCTGGCGTTCTGCGGATCTCCGCTGGAAAGTCCGCCAAAGATGGGCAGACCAGCTGGCAATCCAGCGCAGAACTCTTCGGCATTCCCGATCAGACCATCGGCAAAAACAATTACGCTATCTGCCGGACGCTGTTCGTAACCAAGCAATTGAGAAATCCGGGTGGCGGTCTCGCCGCTGGCCTGGCTGTAAGCCGGGAACCAATGTGTTTCGGACTGCAAACCTTCCCCGGCGAGCAGCGCCACCAGCACAGAATGTGAATGCGCGCCGGTGCGCGTCAGGGCAGAGGAAACACTGCAGCCAATCAGGGGCACATTGGTCAGCAAGCTGGACGCGCCTGAAATCACCTGCTGCGGATCATAGCGATACGGAGCAATAATAATGCCCAGGGCGGGCGGAGTATTCCCCAGCCGGTTTAAGGCCAGATGCACGGCCTGCAGCCCCGCTTCGCGAGCATCCAGTGCCTGAGCCTGTGCAACTGCAGCAATAAACGGCATGGCGGTCTCCCTTAATTCTCAGCGATCGGCACGGTAAAGTGGAAAGTCGTCCCGTTACGGAACTCACTTTCGAACCAGATGCGCCCACCTTGCATTTCCACCAGGCTCTTAGTGATATTCAGCCCCAAACCAGTCCCCGGTGACTTGCGCGCCTGGTCATCTTCCGAGCGGAAGAATTTCTGAAATATTTTCTTCTGATCTTCGGGCGTCATACCATAGCCATTATCCCGCACATAGATGTGGATCACTTCAGCCGGGCCATGCTCATCCCATTGATTGGGCGATCGTTCAGCAACGATGCTGACGGTGCCGCCCTCCTGGGTGTACTTGTGGGAATTACTCACCAGATTTACCAAAACCTGTTCCACGCGCGTCCGGTCGGCCCAAATTTTCGGCAAGTCTTCATGAATGCTGATTTCGATGGTTTGTTTTTTATCTTCAATCTGCCGCCGGGTCGAACGAATGACAGTTTCCACCGCTTCAGCCACGTCGACTGCCCTGTAATCCAGGTGCAAACGCCCGGCCTCGATCTTGGAGTTATCGTTCAAGTCTTCTACGATGGTTTTCATACGTTCAATATTGCTGCGGATAGTGCTGAGCGCGTTCGACTGCATATCCGTAATCTGTCCAACGGCCCCGGCGGCCAGCAAATCCGCCCAACCTTTGATGGAGGTCATCGGGTTTTTCAATTCGTGAGCCACGAAGGAGACAAACTCGCTCTTGGCAATATTGGCTTGCTGAACTTCCGCGTAGAGCTGGCCATTGGATATGGCGATGGCGGCATGATCCGAAAGACGGCTGAGGAAAGCCAGCGCATCCTGCTGGAACGCGTCAGAGCGAGTGCTTTCGAGCAGAAAAAGCCCAATTGCCTTGGATTCGCGCCGAATGGGAATGACCAATTGACTGCGAGCGCCGGTTAAGAAAGCCTGCGTCAAATTGGGAACGTCAGAAACAACCCGATTCGGCAATCCCGTTGCGAGGGCTTCCCTGACTGACGGATGCTCGAGCGAGAGATAATCTTCCTGGTAGGCTTCAACCTCGCTGCTGTAGCCCTGATCCGCCATCACGCGCACACCTTTCGGCTCCACAAAACCGATTAATCCGGCTTCGCTCTGCGACTGGCGCATGGCCCATTCCAATGTGATGCGCATGGCACGGTTCACTTCCAAGCTGGCATTCAACTCACGGTCAATGCGCTGCATGACGGAAAGTTCATCAATACGGGCGGTCAATTCCTGGTCTGTCAGGGTATACAGGCGGGCATTATCGATGGCGACCGCCGCCTGACCGGCGAAAGCCGAAAGCAGGTTCTGATCGTCACCGGTAAAGGGATTACCGTCTTTTTTGTTGACAATTTCGATCACGCCGATAATCCGATTCTTGACTTCCATTGGAATCGCCAGGATGGCGCGCGTCATGAAACCCGTCTGCTTATCAGACGCGGGATTCCAGGTGGTGGTGGCTGCGACGTTGTTAATGATGACAGGGAGTCGTTTATTGACAGCTTTCCCAACAACGCCGGTTCCGGGCGGCAGGCGCTGGCCCGCCAGGTTTTGCGCCACCGGCCCCACCGTCACCTCGAAAATCAACTCATCAGTTTGTGCATCCACCAGAAACAGGCTGCCCGCTTCCGTATCCAAAATGCTGACGGCGCTTTCCAGGATGCTTTTGAGCAAAGGCTGCAGCTCCAGCGTGGAGGTCAGCTGGCGCGTAATTGTGTTCAGAGTCGAAAGCTGCTGGGCGCGGCGTTCCGTCTCTTGCAGCAGGCGCGACTTGACGATGGCTCCGGCGGCCTGATCGGCCACAGCCTGCAGCAGTTCCATCTGCGCATTGGTATATGCCACGGATGGATCGTTCGATGCCACGCTCAACACGCCAATCGTTTCCACGCCCGCATTCAGCGGCACACCCAACCAGGAATAAATCCCCTTGGATGGCGGCATAACTCCCAGAACCTGGCATTGGCTGAAAAAATCCTGGGCCAAAATTGACTTGCGCGAAATGATGACTTCCTGATCGAGACTGGTTTTGGGCTGCAAAGGAATATTTTCCTTGCTGGAAATACGCTCTTCGCTTTCAACGCAAAACGCATAATAGGCATATTGCCCGGTCTTGTGGAACAAGGTCAGATGAAAATCAGAACTGGGGATAATCTGCGCTGTTTGAGCATAGATCAGCTCCAGAATGTCGTCAAAATTCAAGGTGATGTTGATACCCTGGGCCACGCGCGCCAGCGCGTTCATTTCGTGAACACGCCGTTCCATATTAGAGACAACCTGCGCACGTTCCAGCGCCACGGCAGCCTGGCTGCTCAAAGCTTCAAGAAAAGAAATATCGTGACTGGCATAATTTTCGCCGGAAAGACGTTCCCCCAGCGCGAACCAACCCACCAGTCGCTCACGGCCCGGCATGGGAATAAAAAGCTGGGTTCCCAGCAACGCCAGCCGTCCACGCTCAACGCGGATGCTTTCCGGCATGCGGTCATCATCCACAAAAATGGGCAGTTGTTCGCGGCGCAGCGCCAGTGGCAGCGGGCTATTGACCGTGAAACGGATGTCGCTAGTGGCGGCTTGACCCGCCTCAGCGGGTGCGGCGGAATATAAATCGTTCGGCTGATCAAAAAGATAAATATGGAGTTGATTGGGCGCCAGGCTTAGTAAAATATTTTCACGCAAGATATGCAAGATATCGTCCAGCGCAACCGCAGTTGTCAATTCCCGTGTAAATTTTTTCAGACGTTCCTGATGCGCCCGTTCTCCACGAAAGAAGATGGCATCGATCATACTCTGCAAACGAGCACGCACCGGATTGAGCACCAGGACCGTCAAAAAGACAGCCAGGCTGATCAATACCGGGTTATCAGGGCCAACCTGTGAGCCGACCACCAGGCTCAGCCCGGCAGCCAAAAATACATAGCCCCCCAGCGTCAGGACGGTCAGCAAGGCATATAAGACACCACGACTGATCAAATAATCGGTGCGCATCAGGCGGTACCGCATGACCGTGTATCCGGTCATCGCCGGGAATACCACCAGCGGCAGAAACCCCAAATAAGGATTAAAGTTCAATCTCGAAGTGGAAGTCAGCAAAAGCCAGGTAGTGACGGGCGCAAACCCCACCACCGCGCCCACCAAAACGGTCCGCGCCTGCTGACGCGCCACTGGCGAGGTGGACCAATAACGCCGGTAAACCGCCGACGCAACGAAAAATAGCACACTCAACCCGACAAATATATAGCTAAAAACCCACGTATCCGCATAAGTCCAGGGGTGGCCAAAGTCAAACAGCAGTGAATATTGCAGAATAATCAGCCCCAAAGCCGCAAGATATCCTCCCCAGCGCAGGGATGGATATTTCAGAACAAAGTGCGCTTCCTGCGGAAAAACCAGCCCCAAATGGATGAGCGACGCGCCCACCATCGGCACAGCTGCCACCCACAGGTAGGTGAGATGGTTGGTGGTATACAAGTCAAGCAGGCCGCCCACCACAATCGCCACAGAACTGGCGAAAACAGAAAATGCCCGCCCCGCTGTTTCAGAGCGACGCAGGCCAAAAATCCACAGGCTGACGGCCAGATAAACCACGCCGATTAAATATGGCAGGTAAAAAAAACGAGTTTGATCTGCCGCCGGGAAAGAATTTAACGGGACGATATACGTTATCGTTTGCCCCTGCTCGGTACGGAAAGTAGCCGAAATCAACTCCCCCGGAACATGACCCTGTAAAAGAGTCTCAACATCGCGAAACCTTTTGGGCTGAATCGTCTCAACCGGATTTTTATTGGCATCCAGCAAGGACAGCGAAGTCAGCTGGTTCCCAAAACGCAACCCTTGAGCGTAGAGCGGCCAGCCCTTGGAATCCGCATCCGGACCAACTCCGTTTGTGACCATGGTATGTTCAACAAACACACCAATGAACGGCTGTTGGAAAAAGCGAATCGCCCAGAACGGCATAGCCATCATGGCCAGCACGGCTATCATTTGATAGACGATCACCGCATATTGGGCGATCCGATCTGTCATCTGAACAGGCCCTGATTTATTAATCATAGGGGTACTCCCCGGTGCTACGACTAAATATCCAGATTGCGAACCTTCTTGGCATGCGTCTGAATGAATTTTTTGCGCGGATCAACCGCATCACCCATCAGCATATCGAAAGTACGATCAGCTTCAGTGGCGTCGTCGATTGAAACCAGCAAAAGAGTACGGTTTTCCGGATTCATGGTGGTTTCCCACAGCTGGATGGGATTCATTTCGCCCAAACCTTTATAACGCTGCAAGTTGGCTTTTTCGCTATCCTTGCCGAGTTCACGGATGGCGGCATCTTTTTCGGCATCCGAATACATATAGCGCGCCTGTTTTTTGTACTCAAGGCGATACAGCGGCGGCTGGGCAATATAGAGATGGCCATCTTCAATCAGGCGCTGCATATAGCGGAAGAAAAACGTCAGCAGCAGCGTGCGGATGTGACTGCCATCCACGTCGGCATCGGTCATAATGATGACGCGTCCATAACGCAGACCCGCGACATCCATATTATCGCCAATGCCCATGCCCAACGCTGAAATCAGCGCCTTGACTTCGTTGTTGCCCAGGATCTTATCCAGGCGGGCGCGTTCTGTGTTCAAAATCTTGCCGCGCAACGGCAGAATCGCCTGAAAATGCCGGTCGCGGCCCTGTTTGGCCGAACCACCAGCCGAGTCACCTTCCACGATATAAAGTTCGGTTTTCGATGAGTCGCGCTCAGAGCAATCGGCCAATTTGCCGGGCAAAGTCAGGCTTTCCAGCGCCGATTTGCGAATGACGAGATCGCGCGCTTTTCTGGCCGCATCTCGCGCCCGCGAAGAGGTCAGGCACTTTTGCACGATGGCCCTCGCCGCCTGCGGGTTCTCTTCCAGGAAGGTGCTGAAACTCTCGCCAACCACCTGGGTGACGTAAGTCTGCACTTCCGGGTTCATCAACTTCACTTTGGTCTGTGACTCAAATTGCGGGTCGGGGTGTTTAATCGAGACAATCGCCGTCATGCCTTCGCGCGTATCGTCACCGGTAAAGTTCGGGTCAGAATCCTTCAAAAGTCCGCTTTTTCGAGCATAATCATTGATGACGCGCGTCAGCGCTGACCGCAAGCCGGTCATGTGGGTGCCGCCGTCGACCGTATTAATGGTGTTGGCAAATGAGTAGACCGATTCGGTAAAGGCATCGGTATATTGCACCGCCACCTCAACCCCGATTCCTTCCACTTGCTTTTCGGCAAACATGACGGGATGCAAAGTCTCGCGATTGCGATTCAGATACCGCACGAAGGAGCGGATGCCGCCTTCGAAGTAAAAAGTCATCTCATGCTCGGCGCGTTCATCCACAAAATGGATGGTCACGCCCCTGGTAACGAAAGCCATTTCCCTGAAGCGCTGAATCAGCGTATCAAAGCGAAACTCGGGGCTTTCTTTGAAAATCGTCGGGTCAAACTTGAAGGTGGTGCGAGTGCCGCTCAGGCCCTCTTTGGCTTTGCGCAGAAATTTGACCGGTTCCTGGGGAATACCGCGCATAAAGCGCTGGAAGTGAACCTGTTCCTTGCGCGTTACTTCAACTTCGCACCATTCACTGAGCGCGTTCACGGCAGAAACGCCCACGCCGTGCAAACCGCCGGAAACTTTATATCCGCCGCCGCCAAACTTGCCGCCCGCATGTAAAACGGTCATGACCACCGTTAAAGCAGAAATTTTCTTTTCAGGGTGAATATCAACCGGGATGCCGCGCCCGTTATCTTCAACGGTCACCGAGCTGTCGGGATGAATAATGACCTCAATCCGGTCACAGGCCCCGGCGAGGGCTTCATCAATGGAGTTATCCACGACTTCATAAACCAGGTGATGCAGCGCTTTTTGGTCAGTACCGCCAACATACATACCAGGGCGGCGGCGAACGGCTTCCAGGCCTTCCAGCACTTGAATACTAGTAGCATCGTAATTAGCAGGCGTTGTCACGAATAATCCTCCAATAATTTCAGGCTTGCGCCGATGATGGCTTCTGTTTTTGGAGCCATTGCAATGCGCTATCGATCCAGGCGTTCAGATCGCGGTAATAAATAAAACTGGCTGCCAGCAAGCTGGTGGAGACGAAGGCATGTCCGAAAATGCCAACGCCCGTCATCCACGATTCGGGCGGAGGGACGTGCCAGAGCGAATCCATGCCCTGATTGACAATCAGGGCCACCATCACAAACCATCCCAGCGGAACCAGCCCATAGCGCAGCATGCGGATGCTGTTACGGGTGGATACAAACGCATTCTGGGCGCTGACAAAAATTCCGTAAAACGAGAAAAAGATGGCTAAAAGCACCCACGAAACCGGGACGACCAGCAAAACCATCAAGATGGTGCGGATGACGCTATCCAGCAAAGTCAACACCCAGAGTAAAATGATCAAGGGCAGGTTGGCCAGGCTTAATAACAGCATCCACGCCCCTGACAGCACGACTCCATGCAACAGTGAGCGAAAAATCCCCGGGCCTGCTTCCAACTTGAGCGCGATGCGCGCGACAGATCTGAAGTACAGGCTTCCCAGCAGCCAACCAAAAAATGTAAGCACCAACACCAGCGCAAAAGCCACCAGCCAACCCGGCACATCCAGCGCGGCGCGCGTTCCCAGCGGTGAGAGATTCGAGATGTTGACGCTCATCAGGCTGAAAATGCCCATCGGGAAAGTGCGGAAAACCGAAAATAGGTTAAAACCGCTTTGAAAGTCGGTCACAATCTGGGTGAATAACTTTGCCTGTTCGGCGGGAGCTTGGGCCTGAATTTCCGGCAAAACATCCATGATGGGCGCCAGCAGCGCATCCACTTTCAGGCGCGGACCCAGCCAAAGAAACATATCCAACGCTGCCGGGAACAGTACAATGGCGACATTGCCAGCGGTAGCGTTAAAGCCATTTACCAATGCATTTAACACCCCCGGCGGTGGCGGTAACGGCGAGAGTTCAGATTTACGCGATTCCATAGTTATTTGATTCTACCACAGGCAAGATTTTTAGCCTTACCGCGAGACACAACCCAAGAGCAAGCGCCCTTCCCCTCTCTGATGGTGACAGGTACAATCAATCCATGCCCGAAGAACGCAGTCACATGCCAGATGCCAATCGACTCAGTGTGCTGGTCGCCGCTGTCCTGTTGGCGTATGCGCTGGCGCATTTAATTGAAACTCAACGCTACGTCTTTAATTTCAAGGTGCTGGGAATTGCCTTTCCTCTGCCACTGAACATGAACGTTGCCGCAACCTTCATGGCCACCGGGCTGACTGCCGCCGGGATGGATTGGCTGCTGCGCGGACATCCGCATTATGAAGGGAAAAATACCTTCCAGCATTGGATTTTGCCCGCCCTGACGTCTTTTGCGCTGGGTCTGCCACTTTACAACCTGCCGTTTGGCCCGGCCTGGTGGCTCAGTTTTGGGCTGGGGGGGACTTTGCTTTTGTTGGTCTTCCTGGCTGAATACATTGCGCTTGATTCAGCGGATATTCGCCACCCGGCAGCTTCGGCGGGACTTGTGGCGCTTTCTTATGCGTTATTCCTGATCGTGATGGCAACCTTGTCGCTGACAACGGCCCGTTTGGTGCTGATTGTGATCGTGACCGCCCCGGCCGCTGGATTGGTGTCACTGCGCGCCCTGCATCTGCGAACCGGAGAATGGAAAATTGCCTGGGCAATTGGCATTGCGCTCATCCTGACGCAATTGGCCACTTCGCTGCATTACTGGCCACTGGAACCAGTGCAGTACGGATTAGCATTGCTCGGTCCATTGTATGCGCTGACTGAACTGGCCCTGAACCTGGACGAGGACGTTTCGCCGCGTCGTGCGGCAATCGAAGTATCGATTGGATTGGCCGTTTTTTGGGCGGCCGCCTTTTTGGCACGAGGATAAATATGACTGATCATGCGCTCACGTTAAAACGCGCCCATATGTTTGCCATGCAGCGCCACATCAATTTTGAGGCGCCGCTCGAGGCCTGCGGTTTGCTCGGAGGAAAAAACGGGGTGGTGGAACTCGTTTTACCGGTCAAAAATGCCGCGGAAAGCCGGGTCCGGTTTCAGATGGAACCCAGGGCACAGTTAAAAGCGATCGAACAGATTGAAGCCGAAGGCTTGGAAATCGTCGCCATTTTTCATTCTCACCCCAGAGGCCCGTCGATGTTATCGCCAACCGACATTAAAGAAGCCGCCTATCCGGTGGTGAATATTGTCTGGTCGAAGGCGGGGCGCCGCTGGCAAACGCGCGGATTTTGGCTCGAGGCCGGACAGGCCATCGAAGTGCCACTTACTGTGCTGGAAATGTAACTTCGCAGCTGTTTTTGTGTTACGGCACATAAAACAATTGGAGATTCGAGAATGCAACTTTTGATTGACATTGGCTTGGTCGTGCTGGGGTATTTGATCGGCTCGATTCCTTCCGGCTTGATTATTGTCAAGCTCAAAACTGGCAAGGATATTCGCCAGGTTGAAAGCGGCCGCACGGGTGGCACAAACGCCATGCGCGCTGCCGGATTTTGGGCCGGGCTGCTGACAGCATTTTCGGACATCCTGAAAGGCATCGTGGCGGTATGGCTTGCTCAATGGCTTAGCCCCGCCAATCACTGGGTGCATATCCTGGCGCCAATTGCCGCAATTTTGGGACACAATTACTCGCTGTATCTGCCGGATTTTGACGAAAACGGACGGTTTAAGCGTTTTCGCGGCGGAGCGGGCGGAGCTCCAGCCTTGGGCGGAGCGATTGGACTGTGGGCGCCCTCCGTGCTGATCATTTTGCCGCTGGGAGCGCTGGTTTTCTTCAGCCTGGGCTATGCTTCAGTGACGACGTTAAGCGTGGCGTTTTTTGCAATTATTGTCATGGCGGTACGTCTGGCTGTGGGCGCACCTGGTGCCTACTGGACAGATGTCGTCTACGGGGTGGTTGCGGGGGCACTGCTGACAGTGGCGCTCCTGCCAAATATCAAGAAATTATTGAGCGGCACCGAACGTGTTGTCAACATCAGCCTGCATGGACGGATCAAGGCCAGGAAGGAACTGCAGCGTGACGCCGAAGAAGCGCTGGATGATGTTGAATAGCGGAGTTCACAGTCCATCTTCACAGGTTAATCAAAATTGGCCGACTCGTGCAACTGAGTCGGCCAATTTGTTTTTGTTGTCAAGCTATTCTTAAGCAGCCCCCTCAAGTCACGCTAATCTTCAAAGTTTGCGCTTTAATCTTTCAGCTTGGGGATTTCCGTTTGGGCGATTATTCGTCCGTTTCAACGCTATCTTTATTTTCCAGCATGTGCCGGTAAAGCGCCCGCAAGTTGCGCCTGTGCAAGGGTTCTGCCAGGCCTCCCAGGTATACACGGCTTTTGCTGCAGTCTTCGATCCCAACTTCGTCCAGATATTCGAGAGGGGCCTTGCGCTTGAGGGCAATGCGCACGGCTTTGCGAATGGCGGAAAGATAGGCTAGATTTTCTTTCACGGCAGCTTCAATTTCGCCGCGTAAAATGATGTCGCCATGTCCCTGGACGATATTCTCCAGCCCCATGCGCCCGATTTTTCGAATGGAGGCGGCCAATTCGTCGATGTTGCCGTCGACGATGTAAGGCATGGGCATGAAGGCGTCGCCAGCAAACAGAATGCGATCCTCCTCCACAAACACGGAGATGCCATCACTGCTGTGTCCAATGGCTGGCGAAAGGACCAGGTTTTTCTTGCCAACGCGCAGACTGAATTCGCCCTGTTCGAAGGTCAGGTGTGGCAGGACGATTTTGACCTGGCGCAGGGCGGCGTTATTCTTTTTGGCAACTTCCAACGAAGGGATGCCTTTTTCCTGCATTAACTGGCGGCACATGGCGTGGGAAATGATCGTCGCGCCCGGGAAAAAGCAATTGCCCCAGGTGTGGTCGGCATGGTAATGCGTGTTGATGACGTACCGGACCTGCAGCCCCAGCTCATGTTCGATATATTCACGCATGACCAAAGTTTCTTCGGGGACGGCAAGTGTATCAATAACCACGGCCCATTGTGGCCCGGCAATCACTCCCGCTGTTACCTGGGCATATAGTTCGCTTTGGAACCAATAGACATTTTCAGAAACGCGTTCGCGGTGCATAGAAATCCTTTTTTTGAAGATAGCCTATAGATAGCACAAACGCGAGTCAAAATCAAGGACAAGTTTTGTTTTTTCCAAAGCAATGTATAAAAACTACCTTATCCGGTGCGTTGAGGTAGTCAATCGGTCAATTTTTAGCCGGGAAGCGGCCTGGAAGCGGTTGGCAGGCTGCGGGTCAATCCTCGTCGGGATAATTTCCCAGGATTTGTTCGATCCGTTCGAGGATTTCATCTTGCAGTTTTTCGACCGCTTCGGCGGAATCCAGGTTATCCTGCAATTGTTTGAGATTGGTCGCGCCGGTAATCACGCTGCTGATTTCCTTGCGCCGTAACAACCAGGCGATTGCCAGCTGGGCGGTGCTGATGTGCAGGTCTTCGGCCACTTTGGTCAATTCGCGGACGATGGCCACGCGCTCAGGGGTGATGCGGTCGCGGATCCAGGCCATGCTGTCCAGCGAGGCGCGGCTGCCTTCGGGGATTCCGTCGTTATATTTGCCAGTCAGAATTCCGTAATACAGCGGGCTCCAGGTGGTCAAGCCGATACCGTATTCCTTGCACAAAGAAGAAAGTTCCATTTCCACGCGACGACGATGGAACATGTTGTACTGCGGCTGTTCCATGCTGGGCGGCGTGAGATGGTGCTGCATGGCGGCGGCGAAGGCGGCGGAAATCTGCCAGGCGCGCCACTCGGACGTGCCCCAGTACAGGATTTTGCCCTGCCGCACCAGTGTGTCCATGGTAAAGACGACTTCGTCGATGGGGGTATCGGGGTCGAAGCGGTGGCAGAAATAAAGGTCAACGTAATCGGTGCCGAGCCGTTTGAGCGTGGCATTGACTGATTCGATGATATGTTTGCGCGAAAGTCCGCGCCCGTTGGGACCGGGCATGGTGGGCCAAAACACTTTGGACGAGATCACCAGCGCTTCACGCGGCATGCTTTTCAGGGCTTTGCCCATCACCATTTCGGCCAGGCCGTTGGCATAAATATCGGCATTATCGAAGAAATTAACGCCGGCATCGTAGGCGGCCTGAATTAACTCAATGGAGACATCTTCGTCCACCTGCGAGCCAAATGTGACCCAGGCGCCGAGAGAAATTTCACTGATTTTTAATCCGGAACGACCTAATCTTCGGTAATGCATAAGACCTCCTGCTCAGGGAGAAACATCGACAATCATCCCGAGGGTATTCACGCTGAGAGTCCACTGTGTGCCGGGTTGGAGTTGGGCAAATAACGCGGCGTCGTTAGTGGTGAATTGCTTAATGCCATCTTTGGTTTCAAAATCCACCAGGTAAGATTCGGAGCGCTCTCCTGCCCGCTGACCGTTTACCAGGTTTTCCTGCGGCCAATAAGGCTGAGAATCAGCCCCTTGCGCCGATAAGTCATCCACTTTTTGCCATTCCATGGCCGGATACTTGCAATAATCACCATACACTTCATAATAGCAGGTTTCGACCACTTTGGCGGAGCCATTACCCTGATCGACCAGTTCAGTGGCGCAGACTTCCTTAGAATTGGGCGCCGGGTTATCCTGTCGACTGCGGTATTCCTGCCGGCAGGATAGAACTTCCACGCCAGCGGGAACCTGATCTCGCCAGGTTTCCCTGATTACTTCGCGCGGTGCTTCAATGGCGATGGTTCTCTGCCACTGCACGCCCTGTACCAGCCCGGTCTGACTCGTGGTGCGCACAAAAAGGAGACCAAAAATGAGACAAATAGCCGCCAGGATACCGATAATGGGAATCGCCATCCATGGGCGAAAAGGCGTGGACTTCGCACCCGCTACCGGCGTGGCCGTTTGGGAGGGAGTTTGTGGCGCTGACAGGGAAATCCCGCAAACGGAACAGGCGCCGCTCCCGGCTTGATTGAGAGCGCCGCAGCCTGGACATTTCAATTCGGCGCTGGCTGGGAGAACGGAACCGCTGAGAACGCGTCCACTTTCGCGCTTCAGGCCTTCTTTCAAGTCGCCCCCGCACTGAATGCAAGTCAGCGCATCTGCGAGATTGCGCGTGTTGCAATATGCACAGTGAATGTTCGCGCCCCTGGCGGCTTCAGCCGCTTTTTGGGCATCTGCGATCATGTCTTGCTTTTGACCAAGTTCAAACTGCGCATTTGTGGGTTGAGGAGAACCACAAGCTGCGCAGTTTTTTTTCATGCCTGGGTTTTTGTTACCACAATTGGAACAAGACCATTCAAGCTCCACATAGCCTAATGTTTTCTTGGTCATGAAATACCTAATTTTCTATTGAATCGTGAATTTTATGGTAAACGAGCAAAAAATGTGGTTACTTTTAATCAGGCGCAATGCCCATACGGTTCGATAGTGTCCCGCCGCTTTGGGCGTAACAATATTCACTACCGGCGTTATGGATTGATTGACCCGGACATCTCTGATCAGAGTCAAGGCCTTTTCAGGGCCGAGCTTGGTACCGTCGATATACATCAGCACAATGCCGTCGGACTGCCAGTTCTTTTTCCCTGTATTAAGCAGCGTCCACTTGACTTTATACATCGAACCAGCCGGGAGAGTCGTCCAATCTGCCGGGGACTTGCCAGTTAACGTACAGCGATAATCCGAGCCGTAATCATCCGTGGCACCCTCGGCAGGATCAGGAGTTTCCACGCCTTCAGCCCAAGTAGCGGTTGGCGGCACCGCGGTGGTAGGTTCAACAAATCCAAACGGCGTTTCTGTAGATGTCGCCGTTGCGGTAGGCAGCGCTGTAATACTTGGAAATGGCGTCAGCGTGATGGAGGGCGTTGCTGTTGGCAAAATGGGAGTTACGGTAAAAGTGGGTGTCGGCGCCGCGGTCAGCGTTTGGATTTTACCTGTCAGCATCAGATTCTGCGTCGGGATGACAGGCGTAGCCACAGTTGCTGGCAGCGTCAATACACAGGCAGACGCTGCCAGCAACGTGACCAAAGCAATCACCAACGGGCTTTTTTTCCTTTTCATACTCCCATTCGCCGAAAAAGAAAACCTAATAGCGGTTTACCACAACAATCAGAGTAACGCGGCAAAATGCTTTGGGGCCCGAATACATGCCCCATACCGTGGTGTACAAACCTTTGGCCTTGGGCGCGGACATATCGATGACCAGCGTGGTTCTCTTTCCAGCGGCAACATCGTTGGAAATGCCATAGGAATTTCCATAGGTTTGCATTTTTGATCCGCCCATATAAGCAAAGGTGGTGTAGTTGGTGTGCCACATGCGCAGACCGGTATTCTGCACAGTCCAGCTCATGTCAAAATCCTGGCGGGACTGCATCTTGGTATAGTCTGCGGGACTCTGTCTTACCAGCGTGCAGCCGTAATCAGGCGTTCCGGCGGTTTTTTCTACGCTCAGCGTGACGAACGGCGCCGAAAGGCTCATGGGCGCGAGCAAAGGCAGTCCACGGGTGGCGTTCATAAAAGCCTGGAGCGGAGATCCCGCAACAACGGTCAGATTCTGCGCTGCGGCAGGAGTCGCGGCAAACGGGAGGAAGGCGGTTACAGCCAGTACAACAGCCAAAACAACGGAGATTGTGCGAACAGCTTTCATTTTTTTCTCCTTCAAAATTTCCTGGCATGGCGTATTACCATAATACACGCCAGGATAAACTAATCGGTGGATTCGCCCGAGCCAATTCCCAGCGGTTTCCACTTATTCTCATCTTTCAGTCGGTGCTGGAGACCGTCACGATTGTGCAGCTGGTCGAATCCTTCGGGTTTGATAAACATCTGGTCGCCATCCAGCAGGCCGGTGAGACCGGTTTGTCCCACTTCGGGGCGTTTGTTCTGACAGGCTTTGCAGGTTTTCGGATCGTGCAGCTTATATTCTGTCGGCTCTTCGTAAGTGGTGATGTAGCCTTCGTAGTTGCGCAGAATGATCTTATGATCTGACATGCTGATCTGATAATTGGGCATGACCGGGATCTTTCCGCCGCCGCCAGGCGCATCGACGATGAACTGCGGCACGGCATAGCCGGAAGTGTGTCCGCGCAAGCCTTCAATAATCTCGATTCCTTTTGCCACCGGTGTGCGAAAGTGTCCCGCACCTTCAACCAGGTCACATTGATACAAATAGTAGGGCCTGACCCGAATGCGGACAAGTTTTTGCACCAGTTCGCGCTGCAGGTGAACACAGTCATTCACGCCCGCCAGCAAAACCGACTGGTTCCCCAATTGTATCCCGGCGCGAGTCAGCCGGTCCGTGGCTGCTTCCAGTTCCGCCGAAATCTCATTGGGGTGGTTGACGTGAATATTCATCCATAACGGATGATACTTACCCAGCATATCACAAAGTTCCTGTGTTACGCGTTGCGGCATGAAAACAGGCACCCGCGAGCCAATGCGGACAATTTCCACATGCGGGATTTCACGCAGGCGGCTCAACAGTTCTTCCAGGATTTTGGGAGCCAGCACCAGCGGGTCGCCGCCCGAAAGCAGTACATCCCGCACCTGTGGAGTGCGCTTAATATACTCGATCTGCAGTTCGAAATCCTGACGGTTGAAGGTTTGACCGGGATCGCCCACAATGCGCGAGCGTGTGCAGTACCGACAGTAGGAGGCGCATTGGGTTGTTACCAGCATCAGCACCCGGTCCGGGTAACGGTGGACAAGCCCCGGGACAGGTGAGTGGCGATCTTCAGCCAAGGAGTCTTCCATCATGGCGGTGAAGGCCTTCATCTCCTCGGCGCGCGGAATAATCTGCTGGCGGATGGGATCGTCAACATCTTCAGGGTTGATCAGCGAAATATAGTAGGGAGTCACATCGACGCGAAACAGGCCGCTGGTATTGAGCGCCTTGCGTTCGCTTTCGGTTAATGGCAACACTTTTTCAATATCTTCGACACTATTCAAGCGATTGCTTAACTGCCAGCGCCAATCGTTCCATTTTTCGTCAGGAACGTCCATGTAAACGGGAGCGCGCTTGGATACAAAAGGTTGGGGCATTATTCCTCCAGGGTGTTGATTTATGAGTATGCGGCGAAGAGCAGTATTACATTACATGGACAGGAGGCGGTCTAAGGGAGGGTCGTGGTCTGGTCGAAAGAAACTGGCAAAACAATTAAAAAAATGCGCCATAAAGGTATTGTAAGAGGAAAAAGGATGAGGGTCAATAATCAATTCGTCCGTAAAAAGTGTAAAATAAGTATGGAAACCAAATTAAGGAGGCTTTTATGTCTCAAGTTGCGATCGTAACCGATAGCTGTGCCAGCATCCCCGAAAATATTTTACAACAACTGGATATTCACACGGTGGCCTATTATATCCACCGTGGGCAGGAAGTGCTGCGCGATCTCGTCACCATTCAGCGTGACGAGTTTCTGCGCTGGCTGCCGGGGGCATCGGCCTTGCCCACCACCGCGAGTCCAGGCCCCGGCGATTATTTGGAAATGTACCAGAGTCTCATAGCAAAGGGCATCAATGAAATCCTGAGCATTCACATGACCTCGCGCGGCAGCGGCGCCTTCCAGGCCGCCAGTGTGGCGCAATCCATGCTGGCTGAACAATACCCGCAGGTTCATATCGAAGTGGTCGATACCCAGAACGTTTCGCTCTGCCAGGGTTGGATGGTGATCGAATCGGCCCGCGCCGCACTGGCAGGAGCCAGCCTGGACGAAATTACCGCCCAGGTCAGGCGCATGATTCCGGTCACGCAGATGATTCAGACTGCCGATACGCTCAAATATCTGTATATGGGCGGGCGCATCGGCCTGGCCAAACGCCTGGTAGGCACCCTGCTCAACATAAAGCCGTTGATTGGTATGAAAGATGGCGTGATCGTTGCACTTGGTCAGGCGCGCTCGCGCCTGGGCGCGTATTCCGAGATGGCTGATTATGTGGCTGAAACGGTTGGGAAAAGCAAAGTAAAAGTGGCCTACGTCCATGCCGGGGCGCTCGCTGAAGCGCAAAAACTCAAAGAAGTGGTCGAAGCGAAGCTGAACGTGGCCGAGTCGATCATTGCCGAGCTTTCGCCTGCGCTGGCGGTTCATACCGGCCCCGGCACCGCCGGATTATGCTTTTATCAGGTGGAATAGACGAGTTGGCGTAAAATTCCCCACGATAAAGGCCCGCGCTCCGTCAAATTTGGAAGAAAGCTGCGGGGATTAATCGGCCGCTTTTGCATCCTTGAGATTTAGCTGGAGCGACGTGCGCCCGTTAAACTCATTCATTTCAAAGGTATACATCACATCCACCCTGGGAGGCATATTGGCCTGTAAATGACCCAGGCGAAAACCGATCGCATCATAAGTCACCCGGCCATCCGAGAGAGTCATTTTAATATGTTTCGCATCCGCGCCAACCGTGCGCGAGGACTTTACTTGCAGATTGCGGCTGACAAAGACCGCATCCAGGTTGCCGTAACCGGTGGGCTGGAGATAATCCAGGAATTTCAGCACTTCCGGCTTCATCTCATATAGCGGCACTTCCATATCCGCCACCAGTGTGGGATGAAGTTCAATTTCTGCCAGCTGCTTCCCGGCAATGACCATCAAGCGTTCCTTCAAGGCCGGTAAATTCTCATTTTTGACGGTAAACCCGGCAGCGGCGGCGTGCCCGCCATGCCGGACAAGCAAGTCGGCGCATTGATCGAGCGCTTCGGTGATGTGGAACTCAGGGATGGAGCGACACGAACAACGCGTGGTTTCTGCGTTCTGCTGACCGACAATCGCCGGACGGTAAAAAGTCTCCACCAGGCGCGAAGCGGCCAGCCCCACCACCCCGGAATTAAATTCGGGATGCACGGCAAACAAGATGTGCGCCTGCGGATCGTCAGCCAGGGCCATTTCTTCGGCCTGGGCCTGAATTTCGCGCGTCACGCGTTGACGCTCGCGATTCTGCAAATCGAGTTTTTGGGCCAATTGACCAGCCAACATCGGGTCGGAGGTAGTAAGCAGGTCAAAAGCCGCCAGCGCCGATTCCAGACGCCCGGCAGCGTTCAGGCGCGGACCGAGCGCAAAGCCAATGTTCATGGCGGTTGTTTTTGCAATCGGCATTTCAGCCACATTCGCCAGCGAAAAAAGCCCCTGCCGGGTGGTATTGCGAATTCTCAGCAACCCTTTCCGCACCAGCATGCGATTTTCGCCCACCAGCGGAGCCAAATCTGCGACGGTGCCCAGCGCGACCAGATCGAGCAAACTGTCAGGGTTGAAATCTGTCAGCTGGCCGGTAAGCAGGTATTTTTCCAAAACGGCGAGCGCCAGCTTGTAGGCGATTCCCACCCCGGCCAAATCCTTATCGGGATAGAGGTCGCCATCCTGTTTGGGATTGATGACCGCAAACGCAGACGGGAGCAAGCTGGCGGGTTGGTGATGGTCGGTGATGATCAAGTCGAGTCCGATTTGACGGGCGTGGGCCGCTTCGTCGGGGGAGCGGATGCCACAATCCACCGTAATGACCAGACTGACTCCATCTTCCTTCAAAGCGGAAAGGGCCTCGATATTGAGTCCGTAGCCTTCATCGAAACGGTTGGGGATGTAGCCGCGCACCTCGATTCCGAGTTCCCTGAGGGTTTGGACCAACAGGGCGGTGGCGGTCACGCCATCCACGTCGTAATCTCCATAAATGGCGACCTGCTCGTGGTGATCGAGCGCGTAAAGGATGCGCTCAACGGCGGCACTCATGCCAATCATCTGAAATGGCGACGTGTCAAAATTGGCTTCGGCACGCAAAAAGGCGCGGGCCTCGACATCGCTGCTGTATCCGCGATTAAATAATAGCTGCTGCAAAATGGGCGGGAAAGCTGCCAGCGCTTCTTTTGCCTGCTCGGTGATGTTGGGGGAAACGTACCAGCGTTTGGATTGGGTCACATAAATAGTATAAACGCGGATGATGGGGGGGGGAAGGGTTGTTGTATAATCGAATCAAGGTTTTAATGGGATCATAACTGGAGGCTTTTATATGGAAAATCTGGCGCCCGATGAAAAATCAACGATGGTCATCATTTACACAGCAAATTCACTCATCCGTGGCGAGGTGGTGACCAAGGAAGGGGCGCGCGTCAGCATCTGGATGCGGACCCAGGGTGTGCCCAACTTAATACACCTGCACAAGCCAAACGTCCTGCTTTTTGGCGGCACCCCGCCCAAATCGCTCACTTACAATGAGATTTTTGTACCAAGCGCCTCGGTGATTGGTTTTCACATGGCGCCCCCGGCGATTGACCCGCTGGATTATGACCCCCATGAAGCGAATCGTTCAATGGAGCCAATCTCGTTTCTGATGGGAACTTTTATCGTCAAAGGCAATATCCGCATTGCGTCATCAGCGTTGGTGAGTACCAGCCTGGAGGTGGCTTACCACGGCTGGATGTCTATTTATGACGCCGAGGTTACCAATCCGTTTTTACCGCAGATGCCGCCGATGCAGGTTCCAATGCTGCTGACCAGCCCAAGCCGCGTCAACTTCATGAAGTAGGCAAATTATTGCAAAAAACGAAGTGGGCGCTGGCAGCGCCCACTTCGTTTTTTGCAACTTTACCGGCAAATCAAAATGGGACAATCGCCTTCGCGCAGCAGGAAGTTGACCGCGCTGCCGATGATGATTTCCTGCCAGGGGCTGCCGCTATAGCCGCCCATCACCACCAGATTAATCTCCCGGTCCTTGATGATGCTCAGGAAAGTTTCGAGGGGGCCGCTGGTCAGGATGAAATCAGCCTGGATGTCGTGCGATGACAGGTAATCGCGGGCATAATCCTGAATTTGAGCGGAAGTGTCGTCCGAGATGGTTAAGACCGTCAGCGCAGTTTTCCAGCGTTCTGCCAGGTATGCCGCCACGAAAATGGCTTCCTTCGATTTGCTGCTACCATCAAAAGCGACCAGCGCCCGATCCAGGCGGCTGACTTTGCCAGGGACGGTCAGTATGGGGCGGGCAGAGCGCCAAATGATGGAGCGCAGACCGGATCCCAGGCTGGAAAGTCCGGGCGAAGGGGGATGGGCAACATTCATCACCACCAGATCCGTCAACAGCGCCCGCCGGCAAACATGCTCGGGGACGCTGCCTTTTTCCACGATCAAATTTCCAGTCAACCCGGCTTCAACACAGCGCTGACCAAACTCAGCCTGGATGGCTTGCGCCCGGCCTTCATCCACTTCCGTCTTGGATGTCTGGATATGGATGCCGTGTAAATCCGCCGCTTCGTTGCGCGCCACAATCACGGCCTGTTCCAACGCCTGCCAGCTTTCGGGTTCGCCGCTCATCGGAACCAGAATATCGCGGAAAAGCCGGTCGCTGTAACGATCCTGCATTTTCGTGAGACGCCAGTTTCCCGTTTCGGCGGCGTCGCTTTCAACCTGGGGATTCTCGCGGATGGCGAAATCAGCGGCGGCAGCTTCCGGTCGCACTGACCAGCCCAATTCACTCTCAAGGGTGGCGCGATGTTCGGAAACCCACAGATACAGATCGGTTTCGGTGCGGCCCGGGAACCAGCGCAGCAATCCACGCTCGCGCAGCGGCTCAACAATCGGGGTGTAGACGGTCTCATGCCAGTGGATGACAGCTTCAGCGTAGGAAATATCCCGTTGAAAGTCCAGGCCCATAAAATAGCGGTGGACTTCGATATGTTCACGCAGCCGGTCATATTGACCAGGGATGGTCAGGCTGAGATCGATGCCAGGACACAGGCTGTTGAAATCGGTCTGCGCCAGGAATTCGGCATATTCAGCCTTGATGATCAGATCGTCGGGCTGGATATCGGGCGTGAGCGGAATATCGGTTTTGACTTCAATGACGTGCGCCTGGATGTGGCTGAAACCTTCCTGGCGCGCCACCGAAACGCGGTGGTTGCCATCCAGCACAAAATAGACTTCGCCCACTTTATAAACTTCAATGGGCGGCAGTCCCATGCCGGATGGATCATCGATGGCGGCTTTGACGCGCGCCCAACGTTCCTGGTCAATGTTTTTAAGCGGTAAAAAGCTGCGGTTGAAGTCGGTGTAACGCCCCACACTGCCGACAATCGCCGCGACAGGGATGTCAAACAAGCCGCGCTCGCTGCGGACATTCAGTTTGAGTTTTTCGGCAACTTCTTCGTAGGAAAGCAGTTCGTTGGATTTGCCCGTCAGACGCGCCAATACTTCCTGCATGGAGGCCAACAGGCGGGCTTCATTAAAATCATTGAGCGCAGAATGGTAGGCGGGACCGTTGTTATTCATAGGGCTGAATTGTATCTTTCACGCTGCCGGAGCTTTTTCCCGGCGCGTCAGACATGCTCAATTTCCCATCATCAAGCGCGCCGCCTTGCGCCCAATCTCCACCGCAAAGTTCGTGCCGCGATCCCAAGGATAGACCTGGCTCATCGAAGCGAAATACAACCCTTCAATCGGGGTCTCAATGGCCGGGATGTTCTGCGAGTGATTGACCAGCGGCACCGGCTGTCCGTAAGTGGTGCGGTACAGCCAGCTCTTGTTGACCCAGCTCAGGTCAAAGTTGGGGTTGAACTTTTTCAGGCTGGGCGCAAACTTTTCGAGCAGTTCTTCCTTGGAAAGCTGGAAATACTCATGCTCCGGCTCGATGTAATCGCCCAGGTAAACGATGTGTTCGCCGCCGAAATTCTCCGGCGAGACGTAATTGGTATGCTCCACCACTGCCAAAAACGGAAAGCCCGCGCTCTTGGGAATGTTGTACCAGTAATAACCCTCGCGCGAAAGCTGCTGCTTGAGCGAAAGCGTCAGCACCACCGCGCCCATCGACTTTAATCTCAACAGGCCTTCCAGATAATCTTTGGGAAGCGACGGAACCATTTTAGCGGCGACTCCCGGCGAGAGCGTCACCAACACCTGATCGGCGGATTCAAGCCCGTCAGCCGTCGTCAGCGAAAATGCCCCGGAGCCTGTATTCCGTTCAATCTGCGTCACCGGCGCTGAAAGCTTGATCGTCACCCCCGCCGCCGCCAGCTTTTCCGCAAACTGGTCGGCAAACGCCTGGAAGCCGCCCTGGAACGTGCCCAGGCGCGTGGTGCGGGCATGCAGGCGCGCCCACATCCAGGCCATGTTGACCTGTTTGTAGTATTTCTCGCCAAACTTGCCGATCACGAGCGGCTCCCACATCAGCTTATAGACGGTTTCGCCGCACCATTTGCGCATCCACTCGTCGACGGTGTACTTCTCCAGTTCGCGCCAGTTGGTTGTCAGGCGCAGGTACAGCCCCACCAACCCAAAGCGGATTTTGTTAATCCCCCAGCCCAAACCGGGAAAGAGAATGGCCTTGACGATTGAATCGAGCGGGTAGAACTTGCCTTCGTGGTACATGACGGTGAACGGGCGCGGAAAAAGCACCTGGTCGCTCAGCCCCAATTCATCGATCAGCCCAAGCATGTGGCTGTCGCTGGCAAACCAGTGATGATAGAACTTTTCCACCGACCACTTCCAGCCCGGTTCCTTGAAACCGCTCGCCAGCCCACCGACATAATCCGCCGCTTCGTAAATGGTGACTTCGTGCCCGGCTTTCCGCAAATCCCACGCCGCCGACATACCGCCATACCCCGCGCCAATGATTGCTATTTTCATGTCCATCCTCCGTAGGGGCGAGGGGCGAACCGTCGGCTCGCCCCTACCCGAAATGTTTTATTCCGCTTCAGCGCGCAGTGAATCGTTCCACTTGATGCCTTCTTTGGCCAGGTAATAGGCCCCCAGAACAGTAATCGGAATCCACAGCGCGGCGTGTAACGTCAGCGTGTACCCGGCTGCCGTGGCCTGTTCTACGCCGTAAGCGCCCAAAACAGCGATGCCGGGCGCGTCAAATGTGCCGATGTAGCCCGGCGCCGAAGGGATGGTCGTGGCCAGGTTGACGATACCGTTCATCAGCATCAGCGCAAAGAAGGAAACAGTAAAGCCAAAGGCGTGCATCACGAACCAGTATTTCATGGTTTCAAACAACCAGATGATGACGGACGTGACGAACACCATCAGAATATTGATCGGCGAGCGCAACGAAGCCAGCCCGTCTAAAAATTTATGCATGATGCCGCTCATTTTTTCGCGCAGGCGTAAAGGCAACACCCGTTCGATGAACCACTGCCCAATACGGGCCGTGATAGCTGGAAACATGGCCGCCAGCAGGAAAATGATCAGCGCCGCCACAAAAGCCGCCGTGCCGTACACCGCCACCTGCTGGATATTGCCCACGAAACCGGAGTCGCTCGTCAGCCGGGCCAGTTCGGGCAGGTTGATGAACACGAAGGCCAGCATCACCACGCCGTCAAAGATGCGCTCGACGATGATGGTGGCCAGCGAGGCCGAAACCGGCACGCCTTCTTTGCGCTTCAAAATGACCGCGCGCAAAATTTCCCCGGCGCGCGCCGGGTAGATGTTGTTGCCCATGTAACCGATGGTCGTGATCGGGAACATCCTGCGTGTGGGAATTTCCTTGATGGGCTTGAGCAGGTAATGCCAGCGCCAAGCCCGCACCCAGACTCCCACAAAATAAACCGCGATACCGGGCAAAATCCACCAGTAATTCGCGCTTTTGACGACATCCCAGAACTCTCCAAGGCGCAATCCGCGCAGGGAAATCCAGACAAAAAATACGCTGATGAGTACACCTAGCCAAAATTGCCATTTTTTCATAGTCCGGTCATTTTATCATGTCTGCGAGAAGGTATAATTTTCCCCATGCAACTCAACCAACCCGTTCCCGATTTTTCCCTGCCTGACCAAAACGGACAGATTCATCACTTGAGCGATTACCGCGGCAAAATGGTGCTGGTCAATTTCTGGTCAGCGGAATGCCCGTGGAGCGCGCGCGCCGATCAGGCTTTGCTGGCCATCCTGAATCAGCGCCCCGACCAGGTGGCGCTGCTGCCCATCGCGTCCAACGAGAATGAATCAGCCGCGCTGATTAACGAGGCCATTCGTCAGCGTGGCCTGCGTTTTGTTTTACGGGATTCCGGCTGCGGGTTGGCGGATCTCTGGCAGGCGCAGACTACACCCCACGCTTTCGTCATCGACCCATCTGGCCTGCTGCGCTATCAAGGCGCCGTCGACGATGTCACCTTCCGCAAGCGCACCCCGGAACGGTTCTACGTTAAAGAAGCGGTGGAAGCCCTGCTGGAAGGGCGCCCGCCGCCGCTGCAGGAAGCTCCGCCTTACGGCTGCACGATTGTGAGATTCTAACGTGGCGCGGGAGAGCATCCCGCGCTGCCGTTTTAATGCTAGAATCAGCGCATGCCCGATACTCCGTTCCGCATTGAGTTTCTGAAGAAGTTACACCTATTCCGCGGCTTGAGCAATGAAGAACTTGCCGCGGTGGCGGAGGAACTGAGGGAAAAGACTTTTACAGAATCCGAAGTTGTCTTTGCTGAAGGAACGGTGGCGGATTCGTTTTTTCTTATTTTTGAAGGCCGCGTGGATATTTCTCGGCTCGTCAAAAATAAACCTGTAAAAATCGGCTCGCTGGTAAAAGGGGACTATTTCGGCGAGCAAGGTTTGCTAAGAGGCAAGAATCGCAACGCCACCATAACAGCCGACCAGGGCACGATTGTGCTGTTTTTATATCGCGTCCAATTTGAGCAGCTGCTGACCAAAGTTCAGGGACTCCATCACAATTTCGACATCATGATGGCCAGCCGAAAGTTGGCCAATGAGCTACATTTCAACTGGCTGGCCGAAAACGAGATTATCTATTTTCTGGCGCGCAAACACCAGTTTTTGCTGGTGCGCGCGTTGGTGCTGCCAGCGCTCATTCTTATCCCTGCTTTTGGGCTGCTGGCAAGCGCATATTTACTGCTCAGCGCAGCGATCGGCCTAGTGGGCGGATTCTTGCTGATTGTTGACCTGGCCTGGGCAGGCTGGCGTTACCTGGATTGGGGCAATGACTTTTATATCGTCACCAATCAGCGTGTGGTCTGGCTGGAAAAGGTGATTGGCCTGTACGACAGCCGCGTCGAGGCTGGGATCGGGACGATTCTCTCCGTCAATACGGAAACGGGTTTCTGGGAACGGGTTTTTGATTTCGGCACGGTCGTCGTCCGCACCTATACAGGTCAGATTCGGCTGGATTTTGTGCGCCATCCCAAACAGGCCGCCGCCATGATCGAAGAATATCAAAACCGCGCCAAAGACGTCGGGCGCATGGCGGATCAAGAAACCATGAAACAGGCCATCCGCAATAAAATCGAGCCCCCAAAACCGGTCCCGCCACCTCCGCCACCACCCGCGCCCAAAAAACCGGCCAAAAAGCTTTTTTCCCTGCAGGCTTGGTGGAAGAATGCTTTCCGCATGCGCACCGAAGATGGAAGCACGATCACCTATCACAAGCATGTATTTGTATTCTTTCGCAACGCATCTCCCTACATGGCAGGATTTTTTATCGCTTTGAGCTCATTTCTGATCTGGCCTTTGGTGATGGGCTATATCATGCCACTCTGGTTGGTAATGTTGGTGCTGTTCGGTATGTTTGTTTTGTTTTTCGTTGTGGCGTATGAATACGTGGACTGGAAAAACGATATCTACCAGGTGACCGTCGATCAAATCATCGACGTGACCCGCAGTCCATTTGGCACCGAAGATCGCAAGGCCGCGCCGCTCGAAAACATCCTGAGCACCGAATATAAACGGCGCGGTTTTATTGGTATGGCGCTCAACTTTGGCTCAGTGACAATCATGGTGGGCGGCGCGCAGTATAAATTTGAAGATGTGGTTGACCCGCCCTCCGTCCAACTGGATATCGTCCGCCGCCAGCAGGGACGACTGGCCAAAAAGCGCGAAACCGAAATTGCCGGTGAACGCGATCGCATGGCTGAATGGCTGGCCATGTACCATCGCACCATGGCAGAAATTGACCGCGAAAAGAATCAATCCAGACCGGCAAATCCAGAGTAAAATCGGGGTTCTAACCGTTTCTAAACGTATAAGGATTTGACAGAGGTAGTTATGACAGTACTTGAAATTGTGACCGTTCCCGATCAGGTTTTGCGAAAAAAAGCGAAAACTATTACCAAGTTTGACGAAAAACTCCAAACCCTGATCGATGACATGGTCGAAACGATGCGCGCCGCTCCCGGAGTGGGTTTGGCGGCGCCCCAAGTCGGCGTGCTGGAACGGCTGATCGTGGTGGAATACTACGAAAACGAAGACGCCGAAGAAGATGAAGACGATGAAGAAGCCGGGCCTGCGCCCAAAAGACTTTACACCATCGTCAACCCGGAGATCACCCGCAAATCCGTCGACATGGAAGAGGGCGACGAAGGCTGTCTCTCCATCCCCGGCTATTTGGGCAAGGTGGAACGTCATCTGGCGATCACCGTCAAAGGGCAAACCCGCCACGGACAACCCGTCACGCTCAAACTCAAGGATTGGACGGCGCGCATCTTCCAACACGAGATCGACCACCTGGAAGGCATACTCTTTACCGACCTGGCGACCAAAATCTGGAAGCCGGAAACCCCGATCGAAGACAACGTCTAGCCACCCAATCGACTTCTGATGTATCTGAAGCACCTTTCGCTGACCAATTTTCGCAACTTCGCCCGCCTGGATCTCGACATTCCACGGCGGGCTGTTTTGCTGGTGGGCAGCAATGCGCAGGGCAAAACCAGCCTGCTCGAAGCGATTTACTTCCTGGCTACGTTCACTTCCTTCCAGACGCATACCGATCGACAGCTGGTTAACTTCGTCGCAGCCAAAGAAAGCCTGTCCGTGGCACGCATTGTAGGCGATTACGAGCGCGGAAAAAAGACGCACCGCATCGAGGTGCGCATCATCATCGAAGCCGTCGGCCCGCTGGGACAGCGCGCCCGCAAGGAAGTGCTGCTCGACGGCGTCAAGCGCAACACCAGCGACGTGATCGGCCAGTTTAATGCCGCGCTTTTTATTCCGCAAATGTCGCAAGTGTTGGAAGGCGGCCCCGAAGACCGCCGCCGCTACCTCAACCTGGTGCTGGCGCAGGTGCTTCCCGGTTACGCCAAAGCGCTGAGCGATTATCACCAGTCACTCACCCAGCGCAACGCCCTGCTCAAACAGCTGGCCGAACGCGGCGGCGATATCAGCCAGCTCGATTTCTGGGATAACAACCTGGTTCAAACCGGCGCGCAGATTATTCTATGGCGCATCCAGTCGATTCACGAGTTGGAACGACTGGCCGCCCGCACCCACCTCGGCCTGACGCGCGGCAAAGAAGTTCTACGCCTGGCCTATGACCCGGCCTACGACCCTATGCCGCGACCCACCGGTCAATTTGCGCTGCGGATGGATGTTCCGGTGGACCGCTCCAGCCTGGAACTTGACTCCATTAAACGCAGTTTTACCGAAGCCCTGAAGAAACTCCGCTCCGAAGAAATCAACCGCGGAGTGACCACCATCGGCCCTCATCGCGACGAAATGCGTTTTCTCGCAAACGGCGTGGATTTGAGCAATTACGGCTCGCGCGGACAAGTACGTACCACGCTGTTGGCGCTAAAACTGGCGGAAGTGGCCTGGATGAAAGATAAAACCGGCGAATGGCCGGTCATCCTGCTGGACGAAGTCATGGCCGAATTAGATCACGAGCGCCGCGCCGACTTGCTTTCCAGCCTGGCAGAGACCGAACAATCGGTGCTGACCACCACTGACGCGCATTTATTCACGCCCGAGTTCCTGAATGCTTCCACACAATGGCAAGTCCACGCCGGGACGGTATCCGCGGGATGGCGAGTTGGGGAATAACATTTTTGTAGGGGATTCAGCGCTCACGCGGTGGTATAAGTGAAATTGAATCCTGTCATCAAACTCTAATCATTTTCATATATGGTTTTGAGTTCCTTTTTTGGTAAAATGAAAATCGACCGTTCTGGTCTGATTGGTAATGTCAGGACAATTCGCCCTGACTTAGGAGAATTTTATGGCTGGTATGGAACGCTTTACACAGCGAGCAAGACGGGTACTGAGTCTGGCGCATCAGGAAGCTGAACGCGCCCATCATAGTCTTATAGGAACTGAACACCTGCTCGTTGGTCTGATTGAAGAAGAAGGTGGCGTTGCCGGGCGCGTCCTGCGCGAAATGGGCCTGGAGCCTGAGCGAGTCCGCGAAATGGTGATGCGCCTGACCGGCGAAGGGAAAAACCCTCCCGGCGAAAAAATTGAGCTTTCCAACGACACCCAACAAGTGTTGGAATTTGCCGTTGACGAAGCTCGCCGCCTCGGACATCACTATATTGGCACCGAACACCTTTTACTGGCACTGGTACGCACGGAAGGCACCGCCATGGAAGCCATGCGCCGCCTCGGCCTGACCCCGGATGAAATCCGCCGCCAAACCCGGCGCGTTTTGCAGGAGTCATCCACCAACACTCCGCCCGCGACTCCGGTTGGCGCGCAAAATCGCGGCCCAGAGCAGCAAAAGGGTGAAAAGGGTGGCAAAACGCCCATGGTGGATCAGCTTGCCACCGATTTGACCACCAAGGCCGAACAAGGCAAGCTCGACCCGGTCATTGGCCGCCAAATGGAAATTGAGCGCGTGATCCAGATTTTGGCGCGCCGCACCAAGAATAATCCCGCGCTGATTGGCGAACCGGGCGTTGGCAAGACCGCCATCGTCGAAGGCCTGGCCCAGCGCATCACCGAAGGCGACGTGCCTGCGCCGTTGATGAACAAGCGAGTTTTACAACTGGATGTGGGCTCCCTCGTGGCCGGGACGATGTATCGCGGCCAATTCGAGGAACGCCTCAAACGCGTCATCGACGAGTTGAAACAGTCGGGCGCCATCCTGTTCATTGACGAAGTCCACATGCTGGTGGGCGCCGGTGCAGCCGGTTCCTCCGTCGACGCGGCCAATATCCTGAAACCGGCGCTTTCACGCGGCGAGTTACAGGTCATCGGCGCAACCACGCTCGATGAATATCGCAAACATATCGAAGCAGATGCGGCCCTCGAACGGCGCTTCCAACCTGTCCAGGTGGATGAGCCTTCGGAAGAAGAGACCATTCAAATCCTGAAGGGTATTCGCGGCGCTTACGAGGAACACCACAAGCTGGTGATTTCAGACGAAGCCCTCGAAGCGGCCACTCACCTTTCAGCGCGCTATGTCACCGAACGTTTCCTGCCCGACAAGGCCATCGATTTAATCGACGAATCGTCATCGCGGGTGCGCATGTACAAATCCCCGGCGGCCAAACAGGCCAAAGACCTGTTCACCCAACTGCGCGATGTGCGCCAAAATCGTTCGCTGGCGCAAGAAGAAGGCAATGTTGAAGAAGTCCGCTCATGGCAGGCGCAGGAATTGGGCATCGAAAACCAGCTGGAGCGCATGCGCACCGTTTGGGATCGAGCCAACAGCCCGGTCGTGACTGCCGAAGATATCGCCGAAGTCGTCTCAATGTGGACGGGCGTTCCGCTCATGCAGATCGCCCAGGAAGAATCCGAGCGACTGCTGCACATGGAAGATGAACTCCAAGCCCACATCATCGGCCAGGATGAAGCCATTACCGCCATCTCGCGCGCAGTTCGCCGCGCCCGCGCCGGTCTCAAGGACCCGCGCCGCCCGATCGGCTCGTTCATTTTCCTCGGTCCAACCGGCGTCGGCAAAACCGAGCTGACCAAAACCCTGGCAAAATTCATGTTTGGCAGCGAAGACGCCGCCATTCAGCTGGATATGTCCGAATTCATGGAACGACACACCGCCGCCCGCCTTGTCGGCGCGCCTCCCGGCTATGTCGGATACGAAGACGCCGGTCAACTGACCGAAGCTCTGCGCCGTCGCCCCTATTCGATCATCGTCTTCGACGAAATCGAAAAAGCACATCCTGAAGTCCACAACATGCTGCTCCAAATCATGGAAGAAGGCCATCTCTCCGACGCGCGCGGCCGCAAGGTCGATTTCCGCAACGCCATCATCGTGATGACTTCCAATGTCGGCGCGGACATGATCAAAAAGCAGGCTTCACTCGGCTTTTCTTTGAAGCGCGATGCGGTTACTGAAGAACAGGTTTCTTACGATGAAATGCGCAAGAAACTGACCGAAACGCTGAAACGCGCCTTCCGGCCAGAATTCATCAACCGCGTGGATAGCGTCATCGTCTTCCGTTCCCTGAACAAGGAAGATATTCAGAAAATCGTCACGCTGGAATTGAACAAGGTTGCCGAACGCCTGAAAGACCACAATATTTCCCTGACCGCCACCTCTGCAGCTTTGACCTCGCTGGGTGACGAAGGCTACGACCCGGATATGGGCGCTCGTCCCCTGCGCCGCGTCATCCAACTCAAGGTGGAGGATCAACTCTCCGACAACCTGCTTTCTGGCGGCTTTGTCGATGGAGACACCATTCAAGTGGACACCGACGCGGAGGGCAAGATCATCCTGACGCGTCTTGAAGCACCCGAACCGGCCCCTGAGCCGAGTGCGTAAACACCTGGTAGGGGCGATCCAATGGGTCGCCCCTACGTTTTTTGGAGGACTTTTATGGGTACAAAAGAGCTTGCTACTTTAGCCGGTGGCTGCTTCTGGTGCGTGGAAGCAGTTTTTGATCAGCTCAAAGGCGTGGAATCGGTCGAATCGGGTTATTCTGGCGGACATGTCGCCAATCCCACCTACCGGCAGGTGTGCAGCGATACAACCGGTCACGCCGAAGTGGTGCAGATCACTTTTGATTCATCCGTCATCTCGTACCAGGACATTTTAAACATCTTTTTCGCCGTGCATGACCCGACCACGCTCAACCGGCAAGGAAATGACGTTGGAACCTCCTACCGCTCGGCGATTTTTTACCATTCCGACCAGCAAAAAATCAGCGCGGATAACGTCATCCGCGAATTGACGGCTCAAAAACTGTGGCCCAACCCCATCGTCACCGAAGTCACCCAATTTGACAAGTTTTACCTTGCCGAAGATTATCATCAGGAATATTTTGCGAACAATGCCAGCCAGCCCTACTGCAACGCGGTTGTTGCCCCCAAAGTAGCCAAATTTCGCAAACAGTTTGTCGATCGCCTGAAAAAGTAGCTAATTAATTGTCGATGACCAACGAACTCCAAGCTCCAGAGCCCCAAAAACCAGCCTCCCCAACCTTTTGGATTCGGGATATTCCCGTTTATGGCGATGCCATCCTGGCGCCCATGGACGGTTATTCTGACTGGCCTTTTCGTTCCCTATGCCGCGCGCTGGGTTCAGCCATGAGTTACACCGAATTCGTGCGAGCGCAGCACATCGTTCAAGCTTATGAGCACATGGCGCTTCGACTGACTTTTGACCAGGCTGAACGTCCGATGGTTTTCCAGATTTATGGCGATGACCCCAACGAACTGCTCGAAGCGGCTCTGCGCGTGCAGGATAAACAGCCCGATATCATAGACATCAACATGGGCTGTCCCGCAAAGAAAGTTGTCCATCACGGTTCAGGCGTGGGGCTGATGCGCACCCCGTTAAAAATCGCTCGCATCTTCCGCAAACTCAGCGCCAAGTTGGAAGTGCCCGTAACCGGGAAAATCCGCCTGGGCTGGGAAGACTGCCGCAGCTACAAGCTGATCGCCCGGATTGTGGAAGAAAATGGCGGGCAGCTGATCGCCGTCCACGGGCGCACCAAGGAACAGGGTTATGGCGGTCTGGCTGATTGGGATGCCATCGCCGAGATCAAAGCCACCGTCAAAATCCCCGTCATCGGCAACGGTGATGTCAAATCCCCGGCGGATATTGACCGGATGAAAGCTTACACCGGCTGTGACGCTGTGATGATCGGGCGCGCCGCCATCGGCAACCCGTGGATTTTCTCCCGCATCGAAAGGGATGATGTTCCCCCGCAAGTGGTGCGCGAAATGGTGCGCCAGCATTTGGAACGCAGTATTGCTTTTTATGGGCCTTACACAGGGCTGGTTGTATTTCGCAAACACGCATTACAATACTTGAAACTCCAGCGTCTTTCGCGCGCAACACGCACCAAAATATTCATCCAGAATACGCCGGAAGGATTCTTCTCTTTGCTGGATGAAGCGTTCATCGAATTAAGTAAGGTCGAATTGCCAATTCAACAGGGTTAGGTCCCGATTATGCCAAAATCATACTCCCGCTATGTTTGCCAGCAGTGCGGACGCGTCTCCGCCTCGTATATGGGAAAATGCCCACAGTGCGGCTCTTTCAGCAGCATGGTTGAGGAAATTGTGCAGGAAGAAGCCCCGTCCAAATCTCCCAACGCCTCGCGCGGATTGACCGGGCGCACCGCGCCGCGTCGCATTGGGGATATCGCCACTGACGCCGAGCCGCGCATCCACGTTCCGATCAGCGAATTCTCGCGCGTTTTGGGCGGTGGCATCGTCCCCGGCTCAATTGTGCTGGTCGGCGGCGATCCCGGCATCGGAAAATCCACGCTCATGCTGCAAATGGCGCTGGATATGGCCAAAACCCAGCGCGTTCTGTACGTCTCCGGCGAAGAATCCGAACGCCAGATCAAAATGCGCGCAGACCGTCTGCTCGAAGCGGGCGCAAAACTCCCTGAGAATCTTTACCTGGTCACCGAGACGAATCTCTCCACGATCTTTGAGCACAACCGCGAGGTCCGCCCAACGCTTTTGATCGTAGATTCCATCCAGACGGTGTACCTGTCCGAACTGGATTCTTCCGCCGGGTCGGTTTCGCAGGTGCGCGAGTGCTCATCCCAACTGCGGGAGCTGGCAAAATCCAGCGGCGTGAGCGTTTTTGTCATCGGGCATGTCACCAAGGAAGGCGTCATCGCCGGACCGCGGGTGTTGGAACATATCGTGGATACCGTCCTGTATCTGGAAGGCGACCGATTTCAAGCCTACCGACTGCTGCGTTCCGTTAAAAATCGTTTTGGCGCCACTGCCGAGGTGGGCGTGTTCGAAATGCGCGAACGCGGACTGGTGGAAGTAACCAACCCTTCTGAAGCCTTTCTGGCCGAGCGCATGGTCAATGCCCCCGGTTCTGCCATCGCCGTGACGATGGAGGGCACCCGTCCGCTGCTGGTCGAGGTGCAGGGACTGACCTCTCCCGCGCAGTTTGGCAACGCGCGCCGCACCCCCAACGGCGTGGACTATAACCGCCTGCTGATGATTTCTGCCGTGCTGACGCGCCGGGTAGGCGTCAAACTTGGCGAACAGGATATTTTCGTCAACGTGGTGGGCGGCATGAAAGTGGACGAACCCGCCGCCGACCTGGCAATCGCCGCCGCTGTGGCCTCGTCCATGAAAGACCTGTCCATCCGCGCCGATGCGGTCTTGATTGGCGAAATTGGCCTGGCTGGAGAATTGCGCCTGCCCAGTCAAATGCCCGTCCGCCTGCGCGAAGCTCAGAAACTTGGGTTTAAAGTCGCCATCGTGCCCAAGCGCCTGCGCAAAGCCGAACCCTGGCCCGAGAATATCCAGATTATCGAAGCCCGCTCCATTTATCAGGCCCTCGAATTGGCCTTTGCCAGCGAGCAAAAGGAATTGCCCAAGGGCAGGCAAGTGGCCTGACCTTTTCGGTGCGAATCCGGCGCGCACCCAAAACCAAGAATCAAAAAGGACGGCTTTGCGCCGTCCTTTTATATATCTACTTGTTTTCTGACTACTTTACTTGGTCGCCTGTGCCACGACCGCGGCAAAAGCTTGCGGGTCGCGCACGGCCAAGTCCGCCAGCATCTTGCGATTCAGCGTAATATTGGCCTTTTTCATTGCGGAAACCAAGCGGCTGTAGCTTATACCATTCAGGCGGGCAGCGGCGTTGATACGGGCAATCCACAGCTTGCGCAGATCACGTTTGCGGACCTTGCGGTCGCGCGTCGCATACCACAGGCTCTTGAGCATCGCCTCGCTAGCACGCTTGAAAAGGAAATGCCGGGAGCCGCGTTGGCCCTTGGTAATCTTGAAAACTTTCTTGTGGCGCAGATGTCCTTGCGGACCACCTTTAACACGCATGTTTTATTACCTCCTGCGAACCTTCGGGCGTCGGTGGGTGGCATCACGTCGATGAGATACCCTTCCAGCCAGTTGCACACACCCGGTAGCCGCAAATTCAAAATCGGATAGGATGGCCTACTTCAGATTCGGCACAAGACGACGAATACGTTTGATGATACCGCGTCCATTGACAGGTACCATTTCCATAAATTGCGATTTGGTGCGCTTGGAAGTGTGGCGGCGTAAATGGCTCTTGCCACCTTTCGTGCGTACCAACAGCCCAGTCGCAGTCAGGCGAAAACGCTTCGACGTCGCCTTGTGGGTCTTGAGCTTAAACTTACCAGATCTCGGTTTTTGGGGCACAGCAGCTTACTCCTTTCGGACAAATTAACCGCGGGATTGAATTTCTCCCGCGGGATTTCACTACAGTGTGGAGACGGGCATTACTTATTCAGGCTTGATCTCTTTGGGTACTTTCGCTTTTGCCGGACCAAGGACGACCAGCATCGTGCGGCCTTCCATCATCGGTGACTGTTCAATCACACTGACATCCGCCAGGGACTGGGCAATCTCGCGCAAATCTTCCAAAGCAATTTCTGGGTAATCCATTTCGCGCCCACGGAATTTGATGGTCACACGCACTTTATGGCCCTGGTTCAGCCAGCGGCGCGCATCATCCACTTTGAAACCGCGATGAGCATCATTCGTTTTTGGCCGCAGGCGAATTTCTTTGACCTCGATCTTAACCTGGGCCTTCTTCGCCTCGCGCTCCTTCTTTTCGCGCTCGTACAGGAACTTACCAAAATCCAGCACGCGGCAGACGGGCGGCGCGGCATTTGGTGAAACTTCCACCAGGTCCATTTCGGCATCGCGGGCGATTTGAAGCGCCTGGCGAATGGGCACGACACCCACGTTATCACCCGTCGGACCAATCAGGCGCACTTCCGGAACTCGGATGGCCTCATTTACTCGGAACTCTACCTCAGCTATATGCGTCTCCTTGAATCAAATAACACTTAACCAGCCTTCCTTGGCTGGCTATAGAGCGGATGGATAATACCACAGACTTACCCGTTGGACAAGACATGCGTCGCATTTTTGCTTGAAGGTGCGACGCATGTCTTTAGTTTACCCGGCAATAATCTCTGCTTTCGGTTGCTTTTACAGTTCGCTAGAACGTTTTGCGATGCGATCAGCTACCAGCGCCAGGAACTCCGCGGCAGGGATATTATTCTTCTGAGTGCCATCACGGCCACGCAGGGAAACTGTCCCGGCTGTGCGCTCATTTTCACCGACCACCAGCATGTACGGGACTTTCATCAGCTGCGCGCTGCGGATTTTGGCATTCATGCGATCAGAGTTGAGATCAGCACTGGCGCGCACGCCCTGCTCACGCAACTGCGCGGCAAGCTGTGTGGCGTACTCGTTCTGCCCATCTGTGATGGGGATGACGCGCACCTGCTCGGGCGAAAGCCAGACCGGAAAAGCTCCGGCGTAATGCTCGATCAGGAAGCCGATCATGCGTTCATGTGTGCTGAGCGGCGCGCGGTGGATGCAGAGCGGGATTTCATCCGCGCCTTCGCGATTGACGAATTTCAGGTCAAAGCGCTCGGGAACCGCAAAATCGACCTGATTCGTCGCCAGCGTGAATTCGCGTCCGACTGCGCTCCAAATTTGAACGTCGATTTTCGGGCCATAGAAAGCCGCTTCATTGTCCACTTCGACGAATGGGACATTCCCGTTTTGCATGGCGCGTCGCACCATATCTTCCGTTTTGAGCCATAGGCGTTCGTTGTCGACATATTTCTTGCCCAACCCGGCTTTGCCGTGCAAAGACAGGCGCATGACGTATTTACCGATGCCAAACAGGTCGAAATATTTCTTGTAAAGATCGATCACGCCCATGAATTCCTGCTCGAATTGCTCTTCAGCGCAGTAGATGTGGGCGTCGTTCATCTGCATGGAACGCACGCGCATCAGGCCAAAAAGTTCTCCGGATTTTTCGTAGCGATAACACGTCCCATACTCTGCCAGGCGAATCGGCAGTTCGCGATAGGAACGCGGTCGCGCGCCAAAAATTTTGTGGTGCATCGGGCAGTTCATCGGCTTGACGTAATATTTCACGCCTTCCAGTTCCATGGGCGGATACATGCTCTCGGCATAGTAAGGCAGATGCCCGGAGCGGATGAACAAATCTTCCTTCGTCAAGTTCGGCGTGCGGACTCGGCTGTATCCGGCCTTGTCTTCCATTTCCTTGGCAAGTTTTTCCAGCTCTTCGATCATTGTGCCGCCGTTGGGCATCCACAGTGGCAGGCCGGGACCCACCTCATCGTCGAACATGAATATTTCCAGTTCCTTGCCGAGCTTGCGATGGTCGCGTTTCTTGGCTTCCTCCAGCATCTGGAGATATTGCTTGAGTTCATCGGGCTTTTCCCAGGCTGTGCCATAGATGCGCGTCAGCATCTTGTTATGCTCATCACCGCGCCAATAGGCCCCGGCAATTGACGTCAGCTTGAAGGCGCTGGGGTTGATCTGCTTGGTCGTTTCAACGTGCGGCCCGCGACAGAGATCCGTAAATGTGTCGCTCTGATAGAGCGAGATTTCGGGCTTCTCGTTCAGCGGATTGCCGTACTCATCCAGGCCGCCTTTTTCGAGGCCTTCGATCAGCTCCAGTTTGTAGGGCTGATCCTTGAAAACCTGGCGGGCTTCATCGGCTGAGACGATTCTCTTCTCAAACTTGTGATGCCCGGCAGCGATCTGGCGCATGCGCTTTTCGATTTTTTCCAGATCATCTTGCGTGATGGGCTGGGGCAGGTCAAAGTCATAGTAAAAGCCGTTTTCCACGGGAGGGCCGATGGTGTATTTCGTTTCCGGGTAAAACTCCAGCACGGCCTGTGCCATGACATGCGCGGCCGAGTGGCGAATGCGGTATAAAAGCGTATCTTCGTAGCGTTCCTGAGACATTTTTATCTCCTCGTACTCATCATAAAATGGTCAAATTTGCCGCCGCAAATCAGGCAGGCCCGGGTCGGCGGCCTGTCCTCAAGCGAGGGCTATTGACCTCCGGGCTGCCGCATAGTATTAGTGTGGTCATCAGTCATGGCAGGCCTCCGAAAAATAAAAAACTCTCACCCAAAGCTGGGGCGAGAGTTATCACGCGGTTCCACCCAGATTGTCCTGCAAGCATGCTCAGGACATCTCTTTGAGCCAATAACGGGGCCAGCCGTTTCCCTTACTCTCGTCAGATTTTAGGGTTACACTCGCGGGTGGTTTTGGGCGGTGGATGCTGGAACTGGCTCTCAGTCGTTGGCCGGTTCTCCCTGTCAGCTTCCGGGCCGCTTACTCGTCCCGGTCAAGGTGTTTGATTGGATGTGTGGGCGGAATAGGACTCGAACCTACGACCTTTGCGATGTCAACGCAATGCTCTAACCAACTGAGCTACCCGCCCGGGCAGAAAAGTATTATAAACGAGACTAGCGAGAAATGACAAGGCATTAAAAGAGATTGATTTCAGGTTGGTTAATTTTCAGCGAGCCATTTGCCTCGAGCGCGGTCCAATCGCGGTATAATCGGCGCGGTATGCTTGATAAGCGCCCGGAAGACCTGTCAGTGGAAGAACTGCGCCGTCTCCTGCTGGACAAGCGCCGGGTTAACCGCCGCGACCGGCTGGAGCGTTTCCGCCGTACCGGACGGGTGGTCTCTCTCGCTCCGGATATTGATGGCGATTTGATCGTTGGCCGCGTAGTGGATACGCTCGAAGACAACTCCGCCGCGGGACGGGAAAATGCTCCCAAAAGGGGCAACCGGCGCCGGGGTTGGACAGATAATCTGCTGTTGGGCGTGGAAGTCCTGGCAGTGATGGTGCTGATTGGCGTGGTGCTGAACGTCTTCTCCATCCTGCGCACGCTGAATCAGGAAGCTGCGGCGGCCATTCAACCACCCCCGGTGGTTCCCACGGCGCTGATTACGGCGGTGGTTTTACCTTCGGGACACACGCCGCCAAACTCAGCCCAGGGTGCGCAGCCCAACGAGGCCGAAATTCCCGAGCATTTGCGGCCGTTGGTACCGGCGCTGGAAAATGTGCCCGTACCGACCGCCAGCGCGCAGCAAGGCATCCGTGTGCAAATTCCGGCCATTGGCGTGGATGCGCCCATCGTGCAGGGTGACGGTTGGGAGCAGTTAAAAAAGGGCGTCGCCCAGCATATCGGCACACCCAACCCGGGCGAAAACGGAAATGTCGTTTTTTCGGCACATAATGATATTTTTGGCGAAATCTTCCGCGAACTGGATAAGCTCCAGCCAGGCGATGTTGTGATCCTGTATACCAGCGCGCGGCAGTTTACTTACGTGATTACCGGCACGCAAATCGTTGAGCCGACCCGTGTGGAAGTGATGGCTGCCTCGCCTAACGCCACTGTGACGCTCATTTCGTGCTATCCATATCTCATCGACAACCAGCGGATTGTTGTATCTGCTGTGTTACAGAATCCATAGGAGTAGAAAATGGCAAAGAAAAGCAGAAGCACCTCCACGAAATCCACACCCAGCAAATCCACCCCCACCTTCGCGGGTATTCAACGCGGCGTGGTGGGCACAGAATTCAACCCGGATTATTCCACCACCAAGCATGAATTAAAGCGGATCGGAATCCTGGCTGCAAGTTTTTTTGCGCTCCTGATTGCGCTATCGTTTTTCATCAAATAACGTCAGCCGCCCCGAAACATTGGGCGTGAATCAAAAAATCCCCGGCGTCAACTCGGGGATTTTTGTGTTTACGGCTCTTTCGTTGGTGACTGCTCGACCTACCCCATCTTGCCAGTAATGTAGGATTCGGTCAATTCTTCTTTGGGGCGGGTGAACATTTCGGTGGTGGGTGAAAATTCCACCAGCTCGCCAAGCCAGAACAGGCCGGTGAGATCGGAGATGCGGGCGGCTTGCTGCATGTTGTGGGTAACAATCACGATGGTGTAGTCTTTTTTCAGGTCGGCGATCAGGTCTTCGATGCGGCCAGTGGCGATCGGGTCGAGGGCCGAGGTGGATTCGTCCATCAGGATGACTTCGGGTTTGGTGGCGAGCACCCTGGCGATGCACAGGCGCTGCTGCTGGCCGAGGGAAAGGCTGAGGGCGTCTCCGGTCAGGTTGTCTTTGACATCCTCCCACAGGGCGGCAGCTTTCAGGCTGGTTTCAACCGTTTCGGACAGATCAGACTTTCCGGTGGCAACGCCGAGAACCCGCGGGCCGAAGGCAACGTTGTCGAAAATGGATTGAGGAAACGGGTTGGGTTTTTGAAAAACCATCCCGACGCGTTTGCGCAGGTCGACCACGTCCACATCTTCAGCGTAGATATCCTGTCCATTTAATAAAATTTGACCTTCGACGCGCGTTCCGGCAATCGTATCGTTCATGCGGTTGAGGCAGCGCAGGAAAGTGGATTTCCCGCACCCGGAGGGGCCAATTAATGCGGTGACCCTGTGCGGCTGAATATCAATGTTGATATTGGCCAGGGCCCTTTTGGCGCCGTAGAAAAAGTCAAGCTTCTGGACGGAGAAAACGGGGGGTACGCTCATAGCTTGAATTTTACTTGATTAACCAGCGCCTGTTAACGATATAATTTGGGCCGATGAACCGTATCCTGCTTTTCCTCCTGCTTTTGATGACATTCTTCATATCTGGCTGCGGAGCGAGCGCATCTGCGCAACCTGAGGCTGCCTCCGCGTATATCGAGAACAAGGGTTCCGATACGATTGTGAACCTGGCGCTGGCCTGGGCCGAGCAATATCAAGCTGAGCACCCGGATGTACGGATTTCGGTGACCGGCGGCGGATCGGGTACCGGCATTGCGGCGCTAATCAACGGGACGGTGGGAATTGCCAACGCTTCGCGCAAGATCAGCGCCGATGAATTGACACAGGCTGAGGGCAAAGGCATTCAACCGGTGGAGCATATCATCGCCCGCGATGCGATCGCCGTGATCGTCAACCCAGAGAATCCAGTCAATCAGCTGACTTTGCAGCAGATTTCTGACATGTACAGCGGAAAGATTAGTAACTGGAAAGAAGTGGGCGGCGAAGACCGACCAATTGTGCGCCTTTCGCGCGAAACCAATTCTGGCACGCATGTTTATTTTCTTGAAACGGTTTTGCGGCTGGGGGATAAGAAAAGTAAAACGCTTTTCTCCATGGATACGCTGCTGCTGCCGTCTTCGGAAGGCATTGTCAACGAACTGCGCCAGAATCCAAACGCGATTGGGTATGACGGGCTAGGCTATGTTCCCAAAGATTTGAAAGTGGTGGCGGTTGCCAAAAAAGAAGGCGACCCCTACGTCCTGCCAACGATTGCAACCGTCAACGATAAGTCGTATGCCATCGCGCGCGATCTTTACATGTATACCGCCGGGGAAGCCACCGGCGCCGAGAAAGCTTACCTGGATTGGATCATCTCAGACGCAGCGCAGCAGATTGTGGCCAAACTGGGCTTTGTGCCCATTTTGAAATAATCGCTTCACC
The DNA here is from genome assembly GCA_903838415.1 of uncultured Anaerolineae bacterium. Lineage (GTDB taxonomy): Bacteria > Chloroflexota > Anaerolineae > Anaerolineales > Villigracilaceae > UBA5195. The sequence continues at coordinate 42,675 of CAILYI010000194.1, forward strand.
CACCGTCTGAATGAAACCCCTGAACGCGAGAATTTATGGAATCTAACCTAGGCTGGAAAGAATACATCATCACCCGCGCTATCCGTGTGGCAGGATATTCCGCCATCGTGTTTGTGACGCTGATTTTTTACTTTCTGCTGCGTGAAGGTCTGCCCACTCTGGCAGAAGTCAAGCTGCCGGAGTTATTTGCGCTGCGCTGGTACCCGATCGAAAAGTATTTTGGGATTCTGCCTCTGATCAGCGGCTCGCTGATTGTGACGATTGGCGCGGCCCTGATCGCAATTCCCTTTGGGATCGGAACCGCAATCTTCATCTCTGAAATTGCCCCGCGCTGGGCGCGCGAAATTCTCAAGCCGCTGGTTGAATTGCTGGGCGGTCTGCCTTCGGTCGTGCTCGGGTTTCTCGGTATTCTTGTCCTGGCTCCCAATCTGCGGCTGCTGCTCAATCTGCCCACCGGTCTGACGGCGCTGACCGGTTCGCTGCTGCTGGGCGCGATTGCCGTACCGACGGTGGTTTCCGTGGCGGAAGATGCGCTCGACTCGGTTCCGCGCTCCTACCGCGAAGGCGCCTGGGCGCTCGGGGCCACGCGCTGGCAGACCATCTGGCGGGTGACGCTCCCTGCGGCCCGTTCCGGCGTGCTGACGGCGGTCATGCTGGGCGTGGGCCGCGCCATCGGTGAAACGATGACCGTCATGATGGTCACCGGAAATGCCCCAGTGCTGGTCACCTCCCTGGGCGGACTATTTTCCCCCGTCCGCACCATGACCGCCACCATCGCCGCCGAAATGGGCGAAGTGGCCAATGGCAGCGTTCATTACCACACCCTGTTTTTTATCGGCATGGTGCTTTTCATCATCTCGCTGATCGTCAACGTAACCGCATCCGCGGTGGTCTTCCGCTCACAAAAACGCGCTGAGAGGGTTTTATCCTGATGAAACTCAATCGCAATCTCTCGCAACGCCTGGGCTTTGGCCTGATTACCCTGATGGCCACGCTGACCGTCATCCCGATCATCGTCGTGGTGATTTACATCATCACCCAGGGCGGAGGAGCCATCTCGCTTGAGTTTTTGAGCGGCTTTCCGCACGACGGCATGCGCCAGGGCGGCATCATGCCAGCCATTATCGGAACCTTCTACCTGACGTTGGGAACGGCCGTTTTCTCGGTGCCGCTCGGTGTCGCGGCAGCCATCTACCTGGCTGAATACGCCGCCGACAACTGGCTGACGCGCACCATCCGCATTGCCATTATCAACCTTTCGGGTATTCCTTCCGTGGTGTACGGATTGTTTGGGCTGGGCTTGTTCGTTTTGTTTCTCAAATTTGGCACAAGCATTCTTTCGGCCTCGCTGACGCTTTCGATCATGACGCTGCCGGTGATTATTTCCACTTCCGAGGAAGCGCTACGCGCCGTCCCGCAGGCCTTCCGCACCGTTTCGATCAGCCTGGGCGCCACCCGCTGGCAAACCATCCGCCGGATCGTGCTGCCCGAGGCTTTGCCCGGCATCATCACCGGCGTGATTCTCGGCCTGGAACGCGCCGCTGGTGAAACCGCCCCGATCCTGTTCACCGGCGCGGCATTTTTCCTGCCCCGTTTACCAAATTCCGTTTTCGATGCGACCATGGCCCTGCCCTATCACCTGTTCGTCATCTCGACCCAGGTGCCGGAGATGCCCTTCCAGATCCAATATGGCACGGCGCTGGTGCTGATCGCCTTCGTGCTGGGGATGAATCTCATCGCGACAGTGGTCCGCTCCAGGGCGCGGGCGCGGAGACAATGGTAAATGAACAAAATCGAAATTGAAAATCTCACCCTGCAATACTCCGACGGCAATGAATCGCTGCGCAACGTCAGCATGGGGATTCGGGAGAATGCCATCACGGTGCTGTTTGGCCCGGCTGGCGGCGGAAAATCGTCGCTGCTGCGCTGTTTGAACCGGCTCAATGATATGGCGGATGTTCAAACCGCGGTCGGGCGCATCATGCTCGATGGTGAGAATATCCTCGACCCAAAAACGGATGTGATCGCCCTGCGCCGCAAGGTGGGGATGGTTTTCGCCCGCCCGGTCGTGCTGCCATTATCCATTCGCGGCAACTTAACTTACGGGTTGGAAGTGATGGGCGAGAGTCGCCGCTCGAAGCTGGATGAAGCGGTCGAACGTTCCCTGAAACAAGCGGCGCTGTGGGATGAAGTTAAGGATCGCCTGGATGACCAGGCCATCGCCCTCTCTGGCGGACAGCAGCAGCGGTTGTGCGTGGCGCGTTCGCTGGCGCTGGAACCGGAAGTGATTCTGCTCGATGAACCGACCTCGGGCCTCGACCCGATTTCCACCGCCAAGGTGGAAGCATCCCTACAGGAGCTCAAAAAGGATTACACCATCATCCTGGTGCCGCATTCCGTTCAACAAGCCGCTCGCACCGCCGATTTCGCCGCTTTCTTCCTGCAAGGTGAACTGGTAGAATATGCGGAAGGAAAGTCTATTTTCACCACACCGGTAAATAAGCGTACTGAAGATTATGTTACTGGCAGATTCGGTTAACTTTATCCGCTCATTAATCAGCAAGGAAATTGAGGTGCTCTATGTTACGCAAAGCCTTTGAAACCGAAATCCAACAGATGAAAGATGAGATCATTTTGCTCGGAAGCATGGTCGAACAAAATGTCCTTGATTCAGTTGAAGCCCTAAAAAAACGGGATATGGAAGCTTCGCGCAAAATTGTTGCGCTGGATAAGCTGATTAATGACAAGCGCTTTGCGCTTGAAAACCAGGTGATGATTATCATCGCCACCCAGCAGCCGATGGCGCATGACTTGCGCCTGCTGGCTTCGTTCTTTGAAATCATCAGCGAACTGGAACGCATGGGCGACTATGCCAAGGGCATCGGCGTGATCAACATTCGCATGGGCGATCAGCCTTTGCTGAAACCGCTGGTGGATATCCCGCGCATGGCCCAAAAAGGGGCGGATATGCTGCACCGCGCCCTGGCCGCTTTCGTCAACGAGGATGCTGTCGCTGCCCGCCTGATTCCGGCGGAGGACGACGAAGTGGATCATCTCTACGAACAGATTTACCGCGAATTGATGACCTACATCATGGCTGATCCGAAAAACATTGAGCGCGCCAACTGGCTTTTGTGGGTGGCCCACAACCTGGAGAGATTTGCCGATCGCGTCACCAATATTTGTGAGCGGACGGTTTTCATCGTGACCGGTGAATTGACCGAAATCAACGATATGAAAGACGGCTAATCAATGGTTGTCGAGCAACTTCGAGACATTGACGGATTCTGACTCCACGAGTAAAATGACGCCCATCATGAAACTGACCTTCTCCCAGCACCATCACCATCTGATTTGCCCCCTGCCTAACCGGAGAGCAGGTTAGTTTCGTTCCCACCCAAACTAACCCCCAGTAATCTCAGCCCCCGGTCATACGACCCGGGGCTTTTTGTTTACGCCCACCACAGAAAAGGATTTTTTATGCCACGAACCGAACTGCGTCTCTCGATCCCATCCAAAGGCCGGCTCTCCGAGGATACGGTGGCTTTTCTCGCCGCCTGCGGGATCGACATTTACAAGCCGAATCCGCGCCAGTACGAGGCCACCATCCCCACTATGCCGGGCGTGACGGTGCTTTTTCAGCGTCCGACCGACATTGTCATCTCGGTCCGTAACGGTTCGGTGGATTTCGGCATCACCGGGCTGGACGTGCTGGAGGAGCATCGCGGCAAAAATGGCGATATTCTCGTGCTGCACGATGCGCTTGGGTACGGCAAGTGCGCGCTGGCGCTGGCGGTGCCCGAGAGCTGGGATTCCGTCGAAACGGTGGCAGATTTGCGGGGGCAGTCTGAATCGTTGGGGCGGCCGCTCAAAGTGGCCACCAAATTCCCGGAGCTGACCTCCCGTTTCCTCGCCGCGCATCAAATCCCCTTTGAAATTGTCAGCGCGGAAGGGACGCTTGAAATCGCGCCCGCCATTGGTTTCGCTGACCTGATCTCGGACCTGGTCTCGAGCGGGCAAACTCTGCGCGACAACCGCCTGCGCCCGCTGACGGATGGCACCATCCAGCCTTCACAGGCGGCGCTGATTGCGAATCGCGCGGCGCTGCAAAATCCGTCTGCACTGGCGGTGGCGCAGCAACTGCTGGAATTTTTCGAGGCATTTCTGCGCGCGCATAACAACCTGTCGATTTTTGCAAACATGCGCGGGGAAAGTCCGCAGGCGATTGCCGAGCGCATTTTTGCCCAAAAAACCATCGGCGGGCTGAACGGACCAACCGTCAGTCACATCATCCACCGCGATGGCGACCCGAACTGGTATGCGCTGCATATCATCATCCACCGCGACGAGTTGTTCAGCGCCATCAACGAATTGCGCGCCATCGGCGGCAGCGGCGTGGTGGTCGCCCCGGTGACGTATATTTTCGAGGAAGAGCCGCCCAGATATAAGGCGATGATCTCTGAGTTAACGAGTAACGAGAAACAAGTTGACGAGTAAAGGTTTTTCTTGTTTCTCGTTACTCGCCAACTTTACCATTCGAAGGAGTTATCCATGTTAAAAATCTATTCCGTTCCCGAAGCTCGTCAATCTATCCTGAAACGCATCCCGCCCGATGAGACCGCCGTGACACCCGCCATGCTCGACCGCCTGGCTGCCACTTTTGGCGAAAAAATCACCCCCGAAGAAGCCGTGCGCCGCATTTTACGGGATGTCCGCAGCCGGGGCGACGCCGCCCTGCGCGAGTGGAGCGCCAAACTGGATGGTTTCCCGGCTGACGCGCCAATCCGCGTCCCCGCTGAAGCCTTATCCGCCGCCCTGGAAGCGCTCGACCCTGAAACGCGCGCCGCGCTCGAAGTGGCCGCACACAGAATCCGCGAGTTTTACCGCCGCCAGCCGCTGACCAGCTGGTTCACCAACGACCTGGGCGGCACGCTAGGACAGTTCATCCGCCCGCATGCCCGCGTCGGACTCTACGTTCCCGGCGGCACCGCCCCGCTTCCATCCTCCGTGCTGATGTCCGCCATCCCGGCGCAGGTGGCGGGCGTCAAAGACATCGTCATCGTCACGCCTCCGCAGAGAATTCAAAATTCAGAATTCAGAATTCAGAATTTGGTTTCCCCAGTGATTCTGGCTGCCTGCGCCCTGGTCGGCGTGACGGAAGTCTATGCCCTGGGCGGCGCGCAAGCCATCGCCGCGCTGGCCTACGGCACTGAATCCGTCCCGGCAGTGGATAAAATCTTCGGCCCCGGCAACCTGTTCGTGACCCTCGCCAAGCGCCAGGTCTTTGGCGCGGTCGGCATCGACGGGCTGGCTGGCCCCACTGAAACCGTCGTCATCGCCGACGACAGCGCCAAACCGGCCTGGGTCGCCGCGGATTTGCTTGCGCAGGCCGAACATGACGTGCTCGCCAGCGCCATCCTGCTGACCCCATCCCAAAAACTGGCCGAAGCCGTCCAGATTGAAGTGGGCCGCCAGATGGAAACCCTGCCGCGCGCCGACATCCTGGCCCAATCCCTGCCCGGCCAGAGCGGCATCGTTGTCACCTGCGACCTCGACGAAGCCGCCGCGCTCAACAATGCCTACGCCCCAGAGCATCTCTGCCTGGCCGTGCGCGATCCCTGGGCAATGAGTGAAAAAATCAGCAACGCGGGCGGCATCTTCATGGGTGAGCACTCCTTCGAAGTTTTGGGCGATTACGTCGCCGGGCCGAGTCACGTCATGCCGACTGGCGGCAGCGCCCGCTTCGCCTCGCCGCTCAACGTCTGGGACTTTGTCCACATCATCAGCCTGATCGCCCTCAACCCGGCCACCACCGCCCAAATCGCCCCGCTCGCCGCCCGCATCGCCCGCGCGGAGGGGCTCGAAGCCCATGCGCGTTCCGCAGATGCGCGAGTAAACAAGTAGATAAGTACTCACGTACTCGCCTACCCGTTTACTTTTTTCCTTATCTACTCATATGATTACTCTCCCTGCCCACATCACCTCCCTGCCGCCCTACACACCGATCGAGCCGTTTGATGTGCTCTCCGAGCGTGTTGGGCGCGCGCCCGACCAGATCATCAAACTCGACGCCAACGAGAACCCCTACGGCATGTCGCCGCGCGCCCGCGAAGCGCTCGCCAGCCTGGCCTACGGACACATCTACCCCGATCCCGAGTCCCGCGCGCTGCGCGCCGCCCTCAGCCGCTTCACCGGCGCTCCCGCCGAAAACCTGCTGCCCGGCTCCGGCGCCGACGAGCTGATCGACCTGATTATGCGCGTCACGCTCAGCCCCGGCGACGCCATCCTCAACTGCCCGCCCACCTTCGGCATGTACGCCTTCGACGCCGACTTGAACAACGCCCGCGTCATCAACATCCCGCGCAAAGCTGATTTTTCTTTGGATATGGATGGGATTTTGGAGGCCGCTGGAAAGTTTTCTCCCAAACTGATCTTCGTCACCTCCCCAAACAATCCCGACGGCTCCCTGCTCCCGCCACCGGTCTTGCAAAAACTATTGACACTGCCCACGCTGATTGTCCTCGACGAAGCCTACATCGAATTCTCCGGTGTCCCCTCCCAAATTACCAATGTCCCAAATTACCAGAATCTGATCGTCCTGCGCACCTTCAGCAAACTGGCTGGTCTCGCCGGTCTGCGCGTCGGCTACGGCGCCTTCCCCACCTGGCTGATGTCGACGCTCTGGAAAGCCAAACAGCCCTATAATATCAACGTTGCCGCCAGCGCCGCCGCGATTGCCTCGCTGGACGACCCGGAGTATCTCGATTGGACGGTCAAAACCCTGGTGGCTGAAAGGAATCGCCTTTTCGACGGCCTTTCCCGCCTGCCCTGGCTCTCCCCCTACCCTTCGAGCGCCAACTTCCTCCTGTGCCGCGTCGCCCCTGAAGTGGATGCCGCCCAACTCAAAGCGGATTTGGCCCAAAACCACGGCATCTTCATCCGCTACTTCAACAAACCCGGTCTGACGGACTGTATCCGCATTTCGGTCGGCAAGCCGGAGCAGACGGACGCGTTGTTAAAGGCATTGTCATAAGTCATAGGTCATAAATCGCCGACCTATGACCTATGACTCAAAAGGATACTCATGCGAACCGCCACCTTTTCCCGCAAAACCAACGAAACCGACATCAACATCGATTTGAATTTGGACGGCTCCGGCCTCCACGACATCGCCACCGGTGTCGGCTTTCTGGACCACATGCTGACACACATCGCCGTGCATGGATTATTTGACCTGACCATCAAGGCGACCGGCGACTTGCACATCGACGTGCATCACACGGTCGAGGATGTGGCGCTGGTGCTCGGTTCCGCTTTCGACCAGGCGCTCGGCGACCGCAAGGGCATTTTCCGCATGGCCAGTTTTTACGTCCCGATGGACGAAAGCCTGGCCTTTGTGGCGCTCGATTTATCGGGACGCCCCTACAGCGTAATCGACGCCACATGGGGCAGCGCCCCGGTCGGGCAAATTCCCACCAGCCTGTTCCCGCACTTTTTCGAGAGTTTCGCCGTCACCGCACGCTGCAATCTCCACGCCCGGATTCTCTACGGCCGCGACGACCACCACAAAGCTGAGGCGCTCTTCAAGGCACTGGCGCGAGCGCTGGACGCGGCGACGATGTTGGATGAAAGACGAAAGAGTGTGCCCAGCACGAAAGGGACGTTGACCGAGTAAACAAATAGACAGGTACACACATACCTGTTTCCTTTTTACTTGTTTACTTGCCTACTGGATACCTAACCCATGACACCTGAACCCCCCTTCACCATTTTCCCCGCAATCGATCTCCGCAACGGCAAAATCGTCCGCCTGGCGCAGGGCGACCCCGAGCGCCAGACCACCTACGGCGATGATCCGCGTGCGCAGGCCGAGCAGTTCAAAGCCGCAGGCGCCGAGTGGATTCACGTTATCAACCTGAGCGGCGCGTTTGGCGAGGAGGCCTCGGCCAACATGAAAGCTCTCGAAACGGTACTCCGCGTCGGCTTGAAGGTTGAGTTCGGCGGCGGCATCCGCGACGAGGAAACGGTCCGCATCCCGCTTGAAATGGGCGTGGAGCGTGTTTTCCTGGGCACCGCCGCCATCCAGAACCCGGCGCTGGTCGATTGGGCGGTAGCGCGCTACGGCGCCGCCCGCATCGCCGCCGATATCGGCGCGCGCGACGGGCAGGTGATGATTCGCGGCTGGCAGGAATCCACCCCGCTGAGCATGCTCGAGGCTGGTAAGCGCTTCCGCGCCCAGGGCCTGGCGTGGTGCGTCCTGACGGACGTCCGCCGGGATGGCGTCGGCAGCGGCGTCAGCGTGGAGGCAGCCGTCGAGCTGCAAACCGCTACCGGCCTGCAAGTGGTCGCCTCGGGCGGCGTTTCCAGCCTGGAGGATGTCATCCGCGTCAAAAATGCCGGGCTGGCGGGCGTCATCATCGGTCGGGCGCTCTATGAAGGCAAACTCTCGCTGCGCGAAGCCCTGCTTGAGACAGCGTAAAACAAGCTGAGTGTGAAAACATCCCAAAGAATTCTTGTTTTGGCAATCATTGTGCTGCTTAGCGGGCTCGGCCTGTTCTGTCTCGGCCTGATGCTTGATCCATTCAGCCTGCCTTTTCAAGATTACGAGCAAATGCCGCTCGCCACACAGCAAGCCTACGAAACACGCGCCGCCTGGATGCAAATCATTCGTCTGTCTGGTTGCGGCATAACCGTCCTGGCCTTGCTGGGCATGCTGCTCACCTGGCTGGTTGGTCGGCGACGGCCGCAAGGATGATTTTGGCGGCCGTCTCAGCGCCATTTTCTTCCCGGATTTTTGCGCCCAACACCTTGGCCGCCTCGCGTACTTCGCTCTTTAACACAAACCGGATCGCCTCCGCCAGATTCTCTGCCGTCAGTTTTTTGCGCGAAATAGGCCTGGCTGCGACACCCAACTCATAAACACGCTGCGCCCAGGCAAATTGATCGTTGCCATGCGGAATCACGATGGATGGCACGCCAGCCCGCAACCCCGCCGCCGTGGTGCCCGCCCCGCCGTGATGGACAACCACCGCCATGCGCGGAAAAAGCCAGGCGTGTGGCGCGCTTTCCAACAGGTAGATGCTCTCAGGCAGGGAGATGCCTTCCGGCGTCCCACTCCAACCGGTGGCGAGCACCCCGCGTTCGCCCGAGCGCGCCAGGGCCTCGAGGATTAGCTGGGCGGTCTGGGTGGCCTGTTTCGGGTCGCCGATACTGCCAAAGCCGATGTAAACCGGCGCCGGGCCGCGTTCGAGGAAATCCGTCAGCGCGGTGGGCGGCTGCCAGTTGGGTTCGTCATCCAAAAACCAAAACCCGGTCTGATGGACGTGCGGCGGGAAATCCGCTGTCTGCGGGAAAATATGTGGACTGCACGAAACCACCGTTGGATGTGTCGCGCGTGTCTGGCGCGGAAAGGGACTGCCAAAATTAGCTGGCAGGCGGCCAAACTCTCGCTTCCAGAAATCTGCCACGCCGCCGCGCGACACCATCCAGAAAATTTGCTGGAAAACCTGGTGAGTCAGCAGGTTATAGGTTTTCCCCAGGCGCGGCCCGGTAGAAAAAATCAGCGATGGGTAGGCGCGGGTGGCAGCCATCGGGAAGGGCGCAGCCAACACGGACGGAATTCCGCGTTCCTGCGCCGCAAAATAGCCAATCGTCATCCCAGGATGGTAAACCACCAGGTCGGCCTCCTGGCAGGCAGCAAAAAAATGTTTCTGCAGCGCCATTCCCAGGCGTTTCAACTCATTGAAACTGCGCGCAAATTTAAGCGGATTGTCGGCCTGCCGGGCATTATCAGCCACGGCGCTGTTCATCACACTGGCCAAATCGCCGGGGATGGGATAACACTCCAGTCCCAAGCCGCGCACGAAATCTGCGAACATTTCCAGTGTGGCAACTCGCACCTGCACCCCCGTTTTTTGCAGCGCCAGCCCAAGTGCCAGGTACGGCTGGACATCGCCGCGTGAACCCATCGTTAAAATAGTAATTAGCATATCATCTCCGCTGTAAGGGCGACCTGCCCAGGTATAGCATTAACTATCTTCAGGCAAATTGGCCGCGTAAAATAGTTTACCGTCTGGTTTTGAAGGGTCGCCCCTACGCCTTAAAAAGTGCAACCAATTTGGTCAAAATCGCATCGAACTGCCTGGCCTCCTCCGCACTCAGCGCCGAGCGGATAAAATCGCCGTATTCTTTCAAAGTCTGGAGTTTGGCCGCCACCAGTGCTGCTCCCGCCCCGGTCAGTGCGACGTAAAAAACACGCTTATCGGTCTCTGATTGGGTTTTCACCACGAAACCCATCTCGACCAGTTTCTGAATACCCGCTGTGACCGAGGGTTTTGAAAACCCCAGCCGGGCAACAACGTCAGTGATCGTGGGCTGGCCCAGCGCGGCAATCGTGTCGATATATTGGAACTGGCTGACGGTCAGGTGCGCGAACCCTTCCGGTTGCAGGCGTTTGAGCGATTGATCCAGGGTTTCGATAAATTCGAGTAAGATTTTGTCCATAGCATCTCTTTTGATTAGTTAGGCTAACTAATTATAATCGTTTTTGGAGTAGTTATGATTACACTTGTAGATTACAAAGCCGGTAACCTGACCTCCGTCCGGCGCGCGCTCGACCACCTGGGCATCCCCTGCCAGATTTCCGCCGACCCAGATGTGGTGCGCCGCGCTGAGAAACTGATATTTCCTGGCGTGGGGGCCGCGGGCGCGGCGATGGCGGTGCTGCGTGAACGCGGGCTGGATGCGGCGTTGAAAGAGGCCTTCAAAACCGGGATTCCAATTTTGGGGATTTGCATCGGCTGCCAGATTATCCTGACTCATTCGGAGGAGGATGACGCTGATGGCCTGGATTTACTCCCCGGAAACACCGTCCGCTTTCGGGTGGATGACCCGGCGCTGAAAATCCCCCACATGGGCTGGAACGGTGTGACCGTTACCCGGCCACATCCCCTGCTGAGTCATCTCCGCCCCGGCGACGAGTTTTACTTCGTCCACTCCTTCTACCCCCAACCAGCGGATGCCGCGCAAATCTACGCTGTAAGCGACTACGGCGGCCAATTCCCGGTGGCGATTGGCAAAGACAACCTGTTCGCCGTGCAATTCCACGCGGAAAAAAGCGGGACGGTGGGGTTGAAGGTGCTAGAGAATTTTAGAAAATGGTAAGCAAGTAGACAGGGAAACAAGTAGACAAGTACTTGTTTCCCTGCTCACTCCAAAGGAGCCCCATGTTATCCAAAAGAATCATCTCCTGCCTCGACGTACGCGATGGCAAACTCGCCAAATCGGTCAAATTTGTGGACACCAAAGACATCGGCGACCCGGTGGTGAAGGCGCGCGAATATTACGCCCAAGGCCTCGATGAATTGGTTTTTTATGACATCACCGCCTCCAGCGAGGATCGCGGCATCATGCTCGACGTGGTCAGCCGCGTGGCGGAGCAGGTTTTCATCCCATTTTCGGTGGGAGGCGGCCTTCGTACAGTGGAAGATTGCAGCCACGTCCTGCTCGCCGGGGCGGAAAAAGTCAACGTCAACAGCGCGGCAGTCAAAAATCCGGGCTTGATCGCCGAAGCCTCGAAAGCGTTCGGGGCGCAGGCCGTCGTCCTTTCGATGGATGTGCTCAAAGTTCCCAAATCCGCCCAAATCCCCAGCGGCTACGAAATCGTCATCAACGGCGGGCGCACGCCGATGGGGCTGGACGCCATCGCATGGGCCAAACGCGGGCAGGAACTGGGCGCGGGCGAGCTGGTGGTCAACTCGATTGACGCGGACGGAACGAAGGCCGGCTACGAGCTGACCCTGACGCGCCTGGTGGCCGAAGCGGTCACCATCCCGGTGATAGCTTCTGGCGGCGGCGGGAAGCCCGAACATCTGTACGACGTGCTGACCGAGGGCAAAGCCGATGCTGCGCTGGTGGCGTCAATGCTGCATTTTGGCGAGTACACGGTCGGGCAGATTAAGGAATATTTGGCGGGGCGGGGGATTAAAGTCAGAATTCAGAAGGATGAAGGATGAAAACAGAACAACTGAAATACGATTCGAACGGCCTGATTACCGCCGTCGTACAAGATGCCATCACCAAAGATGTGCTGATGGTGGCCTGGATGAACGCTGACTCTCTGGAAAAGACGCTCGAAAGCGGCGAAACCTGGTTCTGGAGCCGCTCGCGGCAGGAACTCTGGCACAAGGGCGGAACAAGCGGCAACGTCCAAACAGTGGTTGAAATCCGCTACGACTGCGACGCGGATACGCTGCTGGTGCTGGTCAATCCCGCCGGACCGGCCTGCCATACGGGGGAAATGACGTGCTTTTACAGAGTTCTGGAACTCATAAGTCATAGGTCATAGGTCATAGGTCAAAAGTAGTTGACCTATGACCTATGACCACTATCAAAAACCACGCAAAGGAATCTCAATGAACCTTAATGATCTTTACGCCCTGATCCTTGATCGCAAAAACAACCCCAAACTCGGCTCCTACACCAACTCGCTGTTTGACTCCGGCCTGCCGCGCATGGCCCAAAAAGTGGGCGAGGAGGGCACCGAGGTGGTGGTGGCCGCTCTCGCGCAGGAAAATGCCCGTCTGGTGGAAGAAATCGCCGATTTGACGTATCACGTGCTCGTGCTGATGGCCGCCAAAGGACTGACTCCCGCCGATATCCTGTCCGAGCTGGAAAAACGCCACAAATAACGGCGGGAAATTACCAGACCCGCTCCAGGCTGGGGTTATCGAGCGGCTTGCGGCCCACCTTAGCCATATCCACCCACTCGCCGTGGACTTTGACGCGCACCACATCCGCCGTAAAATCGGTGACGGTGGTGCCGTTGTTGTTGAACAGATACGAACCGACCGCGTAAATATCCACCGGAACGCCCAGTTTTTCGAATTTGCGGATTTTCTCCGGAGCGAATCCGCCGGAAACGACAATTTTGACGCTGTGACAGAATTCCCGTGCCCGCTCCTGCCAGGCCGGATTCAGATCCCAGCGCTCCCAGGCCGAATCCAATCCCTGGCGGACGTTGAACACCAGCCGGGGCGTGACTCCCAGGTCGAGCGCCTGATCTCCCAGCGGGGTGACCGATTTATCGCGCAGGCTGCTGCTCGTATCCAGCCGGACGCCGTACAGCTTGTATTTCTCCGCTTCGGTTTCGTCACCGGCATCCTTCAGTTGACGATATTTGGCAAACATCGCATCCAGCACGCGCAATGAATCCTGCACCGAATCATTGTTGAAATCCACCAGCGCAATGCGCGGAATATTGACCGGCAAAACCCGCGAAAAAGCCATCATCGCCTCGGCAGTATCGCCCAGGAAGCTGGCAATCGCCGCGTGCGCCACCGTTCCGCCGCCCGCACCGCCCCACCAGTCACCCTGGGCATCGGTCGAAATGAACGCGCCCAGTTCTTTGGCGTGGTCCACGTTAAAGCGTTGCAGCGCAATATTGTAAGCATACCCATCCGCCGCCTGGACTTCGTGCAGATCAAAGCGCGCCGGGAAAAACAAAACCGGCTTGCCGCGCGCCGCGACAAAAGTCTCGTAAACATTGGTGGCGATGCGGCTGGAGCGGGTCAGAATCCCAAGCGTAGGCGTTTCGAGCAGCGCAAAATCACGATAACGACCTCGCACTCGCATCACCGGCTGGACATTGAGCGGATCGCCGTCTGCAGAGACCACCGAACCATCATGCACCGCCCAGACTTTCAGCCGGTCGGCCGTTTCGACAAAATTCCCGCCCTCAAAATAACCGGTGCAGAGCTTGAGCATCTCCAGCGCCTTATCCACGCCAACCACGATGCTGGTGCCAATACGGCGGGTGAACCACTGCATTTCAACTTCCAGATCGCCAACGGCAATATTTTCAAAGGAAATATTTTTTGGAAGGTTGGGATATTCGCCAGTGTAGGTATAACCCTCGGCCGCCAGCGCCGTCAGCATGTGATTGATATTGGCAAAATACTTATCAGAATACCAACCGGTGCGCATTCTTTCAATATCTAATTTGAACGTTTCATTTGTCAGGCGCTTACCATCAAAAATGGACATGGAGTTCCTTCAACTCAAGCTATGCATTAGAAAATCGATCGCCAAATGATCAAAGATCAAATTCGGTGGATTTGACAACGTGGATTCCGGCCGCGGCAAATTTCGCAAAAGCGGCATCCGCCGCTTCGGTATGATCGACCACACCAGGGACGACCACCGGCGAAGTGCAATCTTCGAGCAGATAAACTTTCCGGGTCAGGGACGGATCGGTGGCGTGGATGTCGTCGAGCAAATCTGAAACCGTCCAGACCACGCAGTGACTTTTGGCCTGTCCGGCAATGATGACGCGATCACAGGCTTTGAGCTTCTCAATGAATTGCGGATTGCGCACTCCGAGAGTCTCACCGCGCGGCCCAAGCAAGACCTCCGGCCCAATCGCCGAGTAGTTTTCCGTGAAGGGTTTATCACCCTTGATCTCAAACTCTGTCTGGGACAGCCTGGCGATGGCGTGAAAGAAAAGCGCTTCTTCCACGGCAGAAACCAGGGAATGGCCAATTCCACCCAACATGGCGTGATACGGCCAAATCGTCAGCGCGTATTTGCCTTTTTTATCGAGCGACTCGGCATACAGCAGCATCATTTCCTGCCCATATTCCGGGGTAATGCCAAACTGCGGCGCAAGTTCCGCATTAAATTTCCACGCCCCGCTTTGCAGGTCCTTGACGTGAATATCGGTATAAGCGACGGGATGATTTCCGTCAGGATCGACAAAAAACAGCGGGTGGAAAATTTGCATGGCGCTGTGCGTATCCAGCGTGGCGGAGATGCGCGTGATGGAGTCCAGGTTGCGGTAGATAAACTCGCACAGGCGGCGATTATCTTCCACGGCGCCGCGTCCGCTGCGACCGCCGACATACAGCTCAAAGCCCGGAATGCAAAAAGTGTTTTGCACATCAATCAGCAGCAGCCAGGTTTTTTGACGGTCAGTGGAAGCGGGCAGAAGCGCGTGTTTTAAACGGTAAGCCAGCGCGCGGGTGGAACGATCGGCGTAATCCACCTGAAAAACGGTGCTGACTGATTCTGGTTGATAAAATTCCGGGTACGGAAGCATTTATTCCATTTCCAAGTAGTGTTCAACGACACTAAAAAGCAAGAATTTGAAAGCGGACAAGATCCGCCAGCTTGGCATTGCCAATTCTACCGTCGCAACCTGCCATGTCAAGAGGGCTGGACTTGTATTGTAACCCGCTTAAACGGAAACAGGCTGCGCAGCGACCCGCAGCCTGTTTCCGTTTAGCAAATTTTGCGCTAGGCCTGAGACTGTGCCGACGCGATTTCCGGCTGACGAGCCGCCCGCAGCCCCAAACCGATCGCCACAAAATACGCCACGTAAGCGATCATCTCGGTCAGAGCCGGATCGCCGTTATAGCCAAACAGCGCCTTGAGAATCGCCCCGAAAGTTGAATCTTCGCTCAAAATTGGGTTTAGATTCCAAATGTGCTCAACAATGGCCGGGATCCAGCCAATTTCGTTGAATTCGTGCACGCCGAGCGCCACCAAACCGGCGGCGAACATAATCAACAGAATGCCGGTGACTTGAAAGAAGCGCCGCAGATCGAGCTTGACCGTGCTGGCAAAAAATGACCAGCCCAGCAAAACGGATGTGAACAATCCCAACACCGCCCCGCTGACGGTCTGCGTGGCAGTCGAAGCGAAAGCGGAGGCTGCCAGAAACAAAGCCAGCTCCACGCCTTCGCGGGCTACGGCCAGAAAAGCCAGCAAAAACAATCCGCGTTTACCGGTTTTCAGGGCGGCGGTGCGCACACCGGCTTCCAGTTCGCTCTTGATAGTGTGTGACTGCCGATTCATCCAGAAAATCATCCAGGTCAAAACCCCGGCAGCCAGGAACATGGTGGTGCCTTCAAAAATCTGCTCAGCAGGGGATGCCAATCCCACGCCCAACGCCGTCAAAATGACACCAACCAGAACGCTGAGAGCGACAGCGCTGAAAACGCCGCTCCAAACCGTCAGCGCCAAATCGGTGCGGCGCATCTGGCGCAAAGCCCCGAGCACAATTCCCACAATCAAAGCCGCTTCAAGTCCCTCGCGCAGGGAAAGCAGGTAAGAAGGAAGCATAATTTAATCTCCAGATTTTAATGTTGAGTTTTTTCTGTTTTCTTGACAGGAAAAAGCCGCATGATAGAATGAGTTTACATAGCTCACTTATTTTGTTAGTATATACTAACTTTCCAAATTAGCCTAGAGCACCAATCAATATGAAATGCTGGTGATTAATGTCACATCATTTGGTTTCGGCGGATGAAACCCGCCCCACGCACACAATTGAAGATTACTTGATGACGATGTACGTCCAGGAACGCGACCAGGGCGAGATTGTGGCAGCCCGCCTGGCGGAATTGATGAATGTGGCCCCCGCCACTGTCGCCATGACGTTTAAACGGATGGAGCGCGACAACTGGATCAGCGGGAAAGGTCGCGGCGGAGTCCACCTGACAGAAACCGGGCATGCCGCGGCTTCATCGGTCATCCGTCGTCACATGCTGACCGAATGGCTGCTGGTAAGAATCCTGAAAGTGCCCATGACTCAAACCCACGAGGAAGCTCATAATATCGAACATGCCATTTCTCCGGCGCTGGAGGAACGGATGCGCGAAATCCTGAATGATCCCAAGGTTTGTCCGCACGGCAATCCGTTCCCGGGCTTTGAACAGATTGTCAGCGGCTGGATTCCGCTCTCCGATCTGCCGCTCAACCAAACAGTCACCATCCGCCGCCTGCATGAAGTGATCGAGGACAATCACGAACTGCTGAATTATTTGATCACGCACAACGTCCTGCCCGGCACACAAGTGCAGGTCGTCGAGTCGCTCCCTTTCAACCAGACTCTGTCGCTTTTGGTGAACGAAAAAGTCGTTACGCTCGGCTTTTCAGCGGCGCGCATGATCTTCGCCGAAAAATCCAATTAAAAGCAAGCGGCTCGTCCGAACGATGGACGAGCCGCTTGCTTTCGCGTAAATCGGTTTTACAAATGCTGCAGAAATGTGCCGGGGTTTTGTAAAAAATCGCGCATCAAGCGCACGCTTTCCAGGTCTTCGTAATCCGCAGGTTTGATTTCGCCCTCGTCAAAGCTGAGAATGGTTGCGCCCGGGAATGCCATCAGGATGGGGGAATGTGTGGCGATTATGAACTGGGAATCCTGGGCGATCATTTCTTTAATCATCGCAATCAAGGCCAACTGCCGCATCGGCGAGAGCGGCGCTTCCGGCTCATCCAGCAGGTACAGACCGCCAGGCACAAAACGCGACTGGAAAAGCGCCAGAAAACTTTCGCCGTGCGAGCCAACATCCAGCCCATCGCCATATCGGCGGCGCATATCGCTCAATTGACCGGCGTAGCTCATGCTGGCCAGCGCCCTGGCATAGGCCGAACGATCCTTGTATTCCAGCGCCACGTCGCGTAAATCAGATTCCATTTCAGCACGCAGCTGATTCTGCTGTTTGGCATAACCGAAAAAATCTTCGGCACGCAAAAAGAATCCCTTGTGTGTGCGTTTCGTCCAGACCAGCCGGAAATATTTGGATAGTTCACGCTGGGCGGCGAGACATGGATCCGTTTTGACGCTTTCAATCCCGACCGTGATCGACTCCACTGCGCACGCCAACGCTTCGAGCAGCGTTGACTTCCCTGATCCATTTTCCCCCACGAAAAACGTGACCGGCGTG
The DNA here is from genome assembly GCA_903838415.1 of uncultured Anaerolineae bacterium. Lineage (GTDB taxonomy): Bacteria > Chloroflexota > Anaerolineae > Anaerolineales > Villigracilaceae > UBA5195. The sequence goes on from CAILYI010000194.1 coordinate 60,401, forward strand.
GTGAATTCCAGGGTTTGAATCGTCTGCGCGACGGGGAGATTAAACGGAAAACTGCCGTTGAACGACGGATTCCAGTCCCGCCGCGAAAGCGAACGCAGATGAATCATCATGAAAGTCCCAAACGCTCAACGTGAGACATTGGTATTTGACTTGAAGGTGGCCGCCTTGGCGCGCGCGGCTGATAATTCTTCCCGAATTACGCGCCGCACAATCTCCTCGACGGATTGCTCACGGTTCTGAATGTATTCCCGCAAGGCGCGATTCATCAGCGTCTGATAATTTCCCCCGCCCGCCGCATCGACCTGGCTGCGAAACCAATTCAAAACGTCATCATCAATCCGGATGGTAATACGAGTCTTGTTTCCCGTGGAGTATTGATCGGCCATGGCTCAATTATATGCACAAACGTGCATCTTTTCAAGAAGCAAAACGGATAACATTTTCTATAACCAGGAAGTCTTTTGGCATTTCTTCAAAGAGTCTATCAAGCACAACGGCAATCGGGATTTTTCCACGCTTTTAAGATGTGCACACTTGTACACTAAGCAAAATGGCGCGAGCTTTTGCCCGCGCCATTCCAATAAGCCGTCACCGTGTTCTTTTTACTTTCGTTCCCATAAAAGCCGGGGCTGAAATCGTCACGATCGAACAAATCCGTTCATCCAGAATACGCGTCCGGATGCGCTCATCCACATCCTTCATCATGTCGACCGCCACGGTGATAATGGTCGGGAGTTCGGCGTTGTAGCGATAATTCAGCAGTTGATAGAGTTTTTCTCGCGCCCAGGGCGTGGCGGACTGCGAACCCATGTCATCCAGCACCAGAAGCGGCGCCGTGCGGACTTCGTCAAAGCGGCGGTCGTAACTCGTGCCGGAATTCGGACTGAAAGCGGCGCGCAAATGATCGAGCAAGTCCGGCACCATCACAAACAGCGGCGGATCGCCCAATCCGGCGCGGTAGTTGGCAATCCCGGCGGCCAGATGGGTTTTCCCACAGCCATACGGACCGGTGAAAACCAGCCAGCCGCGCGGCTTTTTGGCAAAGGCTTGCGCTTCTTTGAGGGCCTTTTCCAGCGAACGGATTTCGTCAGGCTTCAACCCTTCATCAACCCGTTCCACGAAATTGACAAATGTGCGCTTTGAAAGCAAATCCAGCGAGGAAAGCTCCGAATGTCCCATGTCGTCCGTCGGGCGGCGATAATCTGGGGAAGAAATCCGCACCGTGGTCACCAATTCCGGATCCTGCAAACGCGAGCGGATGCGCGCTTCGATTTCGTCCAGCGCCAGGTTGGTGGTCACCACCAGCGGCAGCTTGTTGATATAACGATAATTGAGAATCTGAAACAGTTTTTCCTGCGCCCAACCGGTGGCATTTTGCGTGCCGAAATCGTCCAGCACCAGCAACTCGGCATTCTTGATCTGCTCAAAGCGCTGTTCAAAAGTGGTATCCACGCTGTCATAGGAAAAACGCAGCGTATCCAGCAGGTCAGGGACAGTTAAGAACAGGGTCGGGACGCCCATTTGGACGGCAAAGTTGGCAACCGCCGCCGCCAGGTGTGTTTTTCCGCAACCGTAACCGCCCTGCAGCAGCAGCCAACCTTTCAGCGAGGCGGCATACTGGCGCGCATGATTGTGCGCCCATTCCAGCGACTGCGCCTGCAGTTCACCCAGCCCCTTGCGTCCGCGCGGCTTGAATGATTCAAACGTCAGGTGGCTGAGTTCATCGAGGCGGCTGATGGAAAACAGGCGGCTGCGCACCTGCTCGGTCACCGACTGGCGGCGGCAGTCACATATGATCGCCTTGCCAAATTCGGGATGCCCAACCGGCAAGTCACGCCGCAGGTAGCCCAATCCGCCGCATAATGGGCAGTCCGCCGCCCCCAACAAACCGGGGTCAGCGCTTGCCTTTGCGGAACTCTTCGACTTTTCGGAGGACGTCGTCCCCGCGACTCGCTTCAGTGTCTCGTCGATTCTGCTTCTCGGCACGGCCTTCTTCCTTCCAGCGACGCAAGATCGCTTCGATATATTTCCAACTACGCTTATTCAACTTTGCCGATTGCTCAATCGCATCAGCAAGCCACTCGGACGAATAGGTTTGTTCGGCATCTTTCACGGCGTCCGCAATCAGCGGCGTCAGCGGGCCGATGTTTTCTTCGTACAACTTGAAGACGTTCGGCACTTCACGCGGCACGCTGGATGGAATTCTGGCGGATGCGCGCCAATCGCCTTTTTTGAGGGATTCGGCGGAGGCGCGCCCACGAGGCGAATTCAGAAAATAGAAGCCGCCCTCGGGATTTCCCACCCGAATCAGCGTTCCGCGCTGGAGAGCTTTTTCCAGCCCGGAGTTCAGGCCGTCCGCCGTCAACCCGCGCATGAAACCGTCATCTTCAACGATTTCGCTGCGACAGATTTGCCGGAACGCGCCCTCCATGTGCTCGATGCGCCACAGAACGTACAACGTGACCTTGAGTTCGTTCAGGTCGTCGATTTCGCCCAATAAACGGAAGAGGGAATCAGGGACCTGGGTGAAGGTTTCAGAGGAGTTAAACCCGTCAAATGGGGACATAGGCTGCGGGGAGATTAAACCCGGGACAAATCCACGTTGCGCGTGGCGGCATTCTCAAACTTGGTCAAATTGCTGCGGAAAATCAAATCCACCTGACCGACGGGGCCATTGCGATGTTTGGCGATCTTGAGATGGGTGACGTTGGCCATGGTCGGGTCTTTATCGTCGCGGTAAATGAACATGACGATATCGGCGTCCTGTTCGAGCGAGCCAGATTCGCGCAAATCGGAGAGCTGCGGCTCTTTATCCGCACGCTGTTCGACGGCGCGCGAAAGCTGCGCGGCGGCCATCAGCGGCACGTTGAGTTCGCGCGCCAATTGCTTGAGTGAGCGGGAAATGTACGAAACTTCCTGCACGCGGTTATCATTACGGGTTTCAGATGACATCAACTGGAGATAATCCAGAATGACCAGGTCGATGCCATATTCCATGTGCAAGCGGCGACATTTGGTGCGCAGTTGCAGCGGCGTGAGCGCCGGGGTGTCATCGAGATAGATACGCGTATCGCCGAGCACTTCGATGGCATGGTTGAAAATCGGCCAATCGTCATCGGTGAGCTTGCCGGAGCGCAGACGCTGCGAATCGATGCCGGTTTGCTGGGCGATGAGACGCTGCACGACCTGTTCATTGGACATTTCCAGCGAGAAGACGGCCACGCGCTTTTTATGGATCAGCGCAGCGTTGTGCACCATCGTCAGCATCAGCGCGGTTTTACCCATACCAGGACGACCGGCAGTAATCAGCAAATCGGAGGGCTGCAGGCCGCCGAGCATTTTGTCCAGATCGGTGAAGCCGGTCGGCACACCGACGATTTCATCGTCGCGGCGGGCCAGTTCATCGACATGATCGTAGTATTCAGAAAGCACTTCGCGGATCGGGCGCACGTCATGGCGCATGGTACGCTCGCCAACGTTGAAAATGGCCTTCTCAGCCTCGCCCATGACCGTGTCGATGGCTTCATTCTCGTCATAAGCCAGCGTGGCGATGCTGTTAGCGGCCGTCAGTAATTTGCGGCGAATGGAAGTGGCTTCGACAATTTTTCCGTACGCTTCAGCGTGCAGCGTGGTGGGAACCTGGTTCAGCAGCGCCGTCAGATAAGCCGGGCCGCCGATTTCGTCCAGCCGCCCCATATCTTCCAATTCTTCGCTGACGGTCAGGCTGTCGACCGGAACGCGGCGTTCCTGCAGGCGCACGTAGGCTTCCCAGATAAAGCGCAGGCGATGGATGTAAAAATCGTCCGGCTGCAGGAACTGCGCCAGATCGTAATAGACTTCCGGGTTAATCAGCACCGCGCCGATGACAGCTTCTTCAGCCTCACGGCTGTGCGGCAAACCGGACGAAGTGGTTTTTTCTTCCCCGTAAGGGGTGTCAGAGTGATCGAAATCAGGCATGCTTGCTCATTGGGGTAAGTTGTGCAGTTCGTAGGGAAAATACCGGAGGATCACAGGTCCCGCCCCTGCAGAAGTTGGGATAAAAAAGGACACGTCCGATGTTTATTTTACTTCGTCGTGTCCTGTGTAAACATTGCGGATGTACTATTTTTTGTCCGGGTTATCCGGCTCGGTTGGTTCGCTCGGCGGTTTGTCGTCTTCCAGCTTGCTCAGGAAATCCTCGAAAATCGAGAGTCGCCCAGCTTCTTCAGTTCCCGCCGGTTTGGAGGGCGCTGGGGCGCTGGGAGCAGAAACCACCGGACGGGTGCTATCTGCCAACGTTGAAGACTGCGGCGGCATCTGGGAGCGAAGATCTTCTTCAGGGGTGATGCCAGCCGAAGTCATCACGGTAGGATCCACCATAATCGGCACATGCGCGCGTACCGCCAGCGCAATCGCATCTGACGGGCGCGAATCCACGTTGATGGTATGTCCATCGGCTTCGGCTACGATGTTTCCGTAGAAAATATCCTCGCGCAAGGCCACAATCTCCACACGCTTGATCTGCGCGCCGAAGGTCGTGAACAGGTTTTTGAGCAGGTCGTGCGTCAACGGGCGAATCATCTCAATTTCCTGCAAAGCCACAGTAATGGATTCCGCTTCGTAGGGGCCAACCCAAATGGGTAAATAGCGATCTGAAGCCGTATCCCGCAAAACCACCAGGCGCTGGGGCGACATCAGGCTGACACGCACACTATCAATTGTGACTTCCACCATTTCAGACATAAGCACTCCTGTAAAGTACCTTTATTTTACTGCTTCTTTTCCAAATTTGCGAATGTTCCAATGGAATACCGCATATCCGATAATCCCTACCTGATAATAGCGCAAAACAGGCGTTTACGCAATCAGGGCAGAAAGCCACGTATAATCAACCCATGTTTTCACGCAGACTTCTCGCCCTGGCCCGTTCATCGGGGCTGGCGCTCACACTCAGCATTTTATTGGGATGGATCGGCGGATTGCTGATCATTCTGCAGGCCTGGACGCTGGCCTCGATCGTCAACAATGTCTTTCTGAATGGCCTCACCCGCGCCGCTCTCACGGTTCCTTTGGGCATTTTACTGGCTGTGGTCGCCGCCAAAGCGCTGACAATTTGGGGCGCGGAAGTAAGCGCCAACGTGGTCGCGCAGCGCGTCAAAACCGACCTGCGCGAACGGCTCCTGGCGCACCTGGCGGACCTCGGCCCGGCCTTCACGCAGGGCGAACGCACCGGTGAATTGGCCGCTGCCGCCATCGAAGGCGTTGAAGCGTTGGACGCTTATTTCAGCCAATATTTGCCGCAAATGGTGCTGGCAGCTTCCATTCCGCTGACAGTTCTGCTGCTCATCTTTCCAATTGACCTGTTAACCGGCATCATTTTCCTACTGACAGCTCCGCTCGTGCCCTTTTTCATGGTCATGATCGGCAAATCCGCCGAAACGCTGACCGGGCGACAGTTTGCCACTCTCAGCCGCCTCTCAGCCCATTTTTACGACGTTTTACAGGGTCTGACCACGCTCAAGGCGCTGGGACAGGCCAAGGGTCAGGCCAAAGTCATCGCGGATGTCAGCGAGCGTTATCGTGACGTGACCATGCAGGTTTTGCGCGTCACCTTCCTTTCTGCGCTGGCGCTTGAGCTGTTGACCACGCTCAGCACGGCGATTGTGGCCGTCGAAATTGGTTTGCGCCTGCTCTATTCCAAAATGGAGTTTCTCCCGGCTTTTTTTATTCTCGTCCTGGCCCCAGATTTTTACCTGCCGTTGCGCCAACTCGGTTTACGCTTCCACGCGGGCATGTCTGGCGCGACAGCGGCGAAGCGCATTTTCGAGATTCTGGATACGCCGGTTCAAAAAGTGGAAAATGGGGAACTGGGAATTGGAAAAACTGCGCTATTCACCATTCACAAATTCCAGATTAACTTTGAAAACGTCACGTACCAGTACCCCAACCGCGACGTTCCCGCCATCGATCAGGCCACTTTCAGCATTCCTGACGGCCAACTGACGGCGCTGGTCGGCGCTTCGGGCGCGGGGAAAAGTACGCTCGCCAGTCTTTTGCTGCGTTTCATCGAACCAGTTTCAGGCCGAATTTTGGTCGATGACCGCCGGTTGGACGAAATCCCGGCTGAAATATGGCGGCAATCCCTGGCCTGGGTACCCCAAAATCCATATCTCTTTCAAGACAGCCTGTCCGCCAATTTGAAACTCGCCAGGCCCGAAGCCGTTGAATCGGATTTGATTCGCGCCTGCGAACAGGCCGGGCTGATGGATTTTATCGCCACGCTGCCACAGGGCTTTGAAACCGTCATCGGTGAGCGCGGCGCGCGTCTCAGCGGCGGACAAGCGCAGCGCCTGGCGCTGGCCCGCGCGTTTCTGAAAGATGCGCCCTTCCTGCTGCTCGACGAACCCACCTCCAGCCTGGACCCCGGCCTAGAGGCCGAACTCCAACAATCGGTGCAGCGCCTGATGAAAGGCCGCACCGCCCTCGTCATCGCCCACCGTTTGTCCACCGTTTTCCAGGCTGACCAGATTATCGTGCTGGAAGCCGGGAAAATCGTCGAAACGGGCAAACATGGCGGGTTGATTTCCCAAAACGGTCTTTACGCTTCGTTGGTGAAAAGTGAAAAGTAAAACCCTTTTCAGCCATTTCCTATGAAAACTTTCCGTCGTTTGCTGACCTTCGTTCTGCCTTTCTGGCCGCAAGTCCTGCTTGCCACTGTGCTGGGCGCCTTGACCATCGGCGCCTCGATCAGCCTGATGTCCACATCGGCGTACCTGATTTCCGTGGCCGCCCTGCATCCCGGCATGGACGCCATCAGCGTGGCGGTCGTTGGGGTGCGCTTTTTTGGCATTTCGCGCGGAGTTTTCCGCTATCTGGAGCGGCTCACCGCGCACTCGCTCACTTTCCGCGTGCTGGCGAAACTGCGCGTCTGGTTTTATCAGGCCATCGAGCCGCTCGCCCCGGCCCGGCTGATGTCCTCGCGCTCCGGCGATTTGCTCAATCGCGTCATGGCGGATGTCGAAACGCTGGATAATCTCTACGTGCGCGTGCTGGCGCCGCCATTGGTGGCGATTGTCGTGCTGCTTGGGATGTCCGTTTTTATGAGTTCGTTCGCCCCGCTGCTTGGACTCGTGTTAACTATCTTCTTACTGGCGATCGGCCTGGGATTAACCACGCTGACTTTGACCGTGAACCAAAAACCCGGGCGGAGTCTGACCGACGAGCGCGGCCGCTTGCGCGCCGATCTGGTCGATGCCGTGCAAGGCCTGCCGGATCTGGTGGCCTTCGGGCAGGAAAAGGCTTATTTAACGAAAATCCGGGCCACGGGTGGACGATTTTCATCCGCGCAAACGCGCATGGCCCGCTTAAGCGGGTTACAGTCCGGGCTGAACAGTCTGCTGACAGGTCTGGGAGTCTGGTGTTTGCTGGTTCTGGCAATTCCGCTGGTGACGTCTGGCGCGGTAAAAGGCGTCCATCTGGCGGTCATCATCCTGGGTGCGATGGCCAGTTTTGAAGCCGTCCAAAACCTGCCGCAAGCCGCCCAACTGCTCGAATCCAACCTGCAATCGGCACGCCGCCTGTTCGAAATCGCGGATGCCGAACCTGCCGTCAAGCCGCCCGCCGAGCCGCTGCCTCGCCCCTCTGGCGCCGGTTTGCGCGTGCGGAATTTGACCTTTGCCTATGAAGCGGCCCCGCAAACCAACGTTCTGGCTGGGATTAACTTTGACCTGCCAACCGGAAAAAAGCTCGCCATCGTCGGCCCGAGCGGCGCGGGAAAAACGACCATCGCCAACCTGTTGATGCGTTTTTGGGAGTTTTCATCGGGCGAGATTCTGCTCGACGGGCAGGATTTGCGCCGCTACACCCCGGTGGACGCGCGCCGCATGTTCAGCCTGGTCAGCCAGGGCACGTACCTGTTTAACGCCAGCTTGCGCGAAAACCTGCTGCTGGCGCATCCCTGGGCCTCGCCCGAAGAAATTGAAATCGCCTGCAGGCAGGCTGAACTGCACGAATTTGTAACCGGGCTGCCGAAGGGCTACGAAACCCTGGTCGGGGAGCGCGGCCTGCAGTTTTCGGGCGGTGAGCGTCAGCGGGTGGCGATTGCCCGCGCTTTGCTCAAGGATGCGCCGCTGTTCATTTTCGACGAACCAACCGCCAATCTCGACCCGGGCACGGAACGGCGCCTGCTGAAGACGCTGCAGCGCGTCACACAGGACAAATCCGTGCTATGGATTACGCACCGCTTAATCGGCCTGGAAGCCATGGATGAAATCCTGGTGATGGATCAGGGCCGCATCGTTGAGCGCGGGACGCATGCCGGGCTTTTGGCGCAGGACGGCTTGTACAAAAAACTATGGGATTTGCAGAACCGCGCACTGATCTTACGCGAAATAAAAAGCTGGAGCGCGGTTTAGAACCGCGCTCCAGCTTTTTTAGTCATACATGGCGCTGAAACAATCAAAGGTTTTGCCCAGCGGCGTTTTCACCTTGATCGGATAGGAATCTCTGTCAAACTGGTAGGCTTTTAGCGAGTCCGCCACCAGGCTCAGGGCAGTATTCGCCCGGTAGGTTGAGAGATGAAAAGCCTGCCACGACGCATCCGGTTGATTGGCTTCGGCCTGGTCGTAGAAACAGGCCAACGCCGCGCCGACACGGTCACGGGTGGGTTTATCCGCCGCCGAAGATTGGTACAGAGTCACCATGGCGGGCACTGCATCAGACGAGAGCGAAGCCAGGTAGCCGACATCCAGATCCTGCCCCTGCTCGAATCGCAAAATATTCTGCTGAAAAATAAAAGCATCCACGTTGAGCAGCGTGAGCGACAGCGCAAAACCGAGCGCGGCGAACAGCGCCGCAAGCGCAAAAGCGCGTTGGCGGCGCAGCAGATCAAGAATCACCACGACAGCCAACAAAACGGCCACCCAGATCATGAAAACGTGGGTATAGGTGCGCAGGCGGGTAAATCCGTAAGCGGTTTCATACAGCACCAGCCGGTAATAAGCCGAGACCAGCATGACAGCCACCAGCGCCACCAGCGCCACACCAAGCGCAGAGAAAATTCCCTGCTTGCGGGGCGTTTCGCGCCTGGTAATGGAACTCAGCCCCAAAAACAGCAGCAGCGCAAAGAAAGCCACCGCCACCAATTCGCCAAAGCCCTTCCGGGCATATTCAGCAAAGGTGTAGCCTTCGATCTGGATATTGGCCTGCCCGCCAAAAAAATACTGGAATTGGATGACCACGAAAGCGGCAAAAAGCAGCACCACGCTGCCCAGCACAACTGTCGACTCGGGAAAACCCAGGAAAGGCGGAACGACAGGCTTGTCGATGCCGAGCAGCTTTTCATCACTGGAACGGTTGGCAGCGTGCAGGTACACCCCCGCCAGCACGTAGGCCAATATGGCAATGTAAATGGCGCGGAAGATGTATTCCGGCAGGTTTTCGAGCCGAAACAGGGCGGTAATCGTGGCAAGGCGTTGAGCGAAAATCATATCCGCGGAGGAAAGCAGCGCGGCAAAAAACACCAGCACCGGGATGGCGAACAGCAGTCCCCGCACGATGGACCACACCGCGCCAGGACGTTTCTCCTCCTGACCGGCCTCCCGTTTAAGACGCTGACTCTCGGCTGCGAAAAACAGCGGGCTGCCGAGCATGCTGCCAAGCAGTCCAAGGGCCCGTGAGATGTATTCGGCCACGCTGTAGCGCAACCACTCGCCGCCGCGATAGGTGACGGCGAAACCGGCCATCAGGAACAGGCTGAAAGCGTAAGATAGAAAAGCGCTCATCGCTTCGACCCGGACGAAGGTCATTACGGCAAAGTACAGAATCAATGGCACCAGGATGAGCGTCTTCTTTGCCGGGCGGATGCCATCCAACCAGAGCAGGATGACGCCGCCCGCCAGGGTTATCGCGGCATAAATCGCGAAAGAAATACCCGGCGTATGTTTGTAGAACAGGAAATCAAAGCACCAGCCAATCAACAAAACCGTGATCCAAAGTCGAACAGGTTGTTTTTGCATGGGAACCTCCGTGTAATTTCTCTAAAGAATAGCCGCGCCGGGCTGGCAAAGTCTCTCTGATAGCTCCAGAAGGTGTCAGTTCTGATGATACGTTCGGAAAACTGGAGACTTATCAGGCCGCCAAGGTTACAGAATTGTAAAGCAGAAATCACCCTATTGACATCCGATTAAGATTATGTCATACTACCAACATCGTTCAGGGGTAAGTCAATTTGTTCAGTGCTATCTTTTAGATAGAAGGAGGTGATGTCTCGCATGGACAGTTCCAGTAGTATCCAACGCGGCGCAGTGGCATCCCTCCTGAGTCTTCTGTAAGGAAGCCACTGCGCCAAACCGAATGCCGTCCGCAAGGGCGGCATTCTCCTTAAAAAAACCTTCTCTGTTTCGAGAGAAGGTTTTGAAAATCTGGGGGCTTTTTTCTTTACTCGTCGCCGAAGGAAATCCCTACGCCGCGCGCCGTCAGAACCGCTTCGCCATTGACGTCGACCCGCTTGGGAATGGCAATCGCATCCATGAGCGGCATATCAGTGATCCGACCATTCATCAACGTCACCATGCGGTCAAAGTGTCCCTGCGCCGCCACGCGGACAGCCGCCGAACCGTAACGGGTCGCCAGCCAGCGGTCAAAAGCCGATGGCGTTCCGCCGCGCTGGACGTGCCCAAGAACCGTGACACGCGTTTCGATTCCGGATCGTTCCAGGAATTCGCCAACTTTCTGTCCAATGCCGCCTAAACGCGGGACGTACATCTCATCTCCGGCGCGATTGTACGACGCATCGCCATCCGCAGGTTTTGCGCCTTCAGAAACAGCCAGGATGGTGAAGAGACTGCCACGCTCGCGCCTTTCCAGTACTTTGCGGGCCACGGTTTCCCATTTGAAGGGGATTTCAGGGATGAGGATGACATCCGCGCCACCGGCGACACCGGAGTGCAGCGTGATGAAACCGGCATCTCGCCCCATCAATTCGACCACCATCGCGCGCTGATGAGATTCCGCGGTCGTGTGCAGACGGTCAATTGCATCGGTGGCAATATTCAGGGCGGTATCGAAACCGAAAGACACCTCAGTGCCATGGATATCGTTGTCAATTGTCTTGGGGACGCCCACCACCGGCACGCCGCGTAAAAACATATCGTGCGCAAAACGCAGAGTCCCGTCGCCGCCGATCACGACCAGGGCATCCAATTTCAAATCTTTAATGGCCTTGATGATGTCATTGGAGACATCAACAACTTCTTCCTTGCCATCGCGCATGACCTTGCGCGCATATGGATTGCCCCGATTGGCGGTACCGAGAATGGTGCCACCGCGCGGCAAAATGCCGCGCACATCCCGATGGCCGAGCGGGAATACGCCATCAGGCATCAGGAAGCCGTCATAGCTATCCCGAATTCCCAATACTTCACAGCCATAGTCGTTTTTCGCTGTTTTGACCACGGCGCGAATGACCGCATTAAGGCCGGGCGCGTCACCGCCACCCGTCAGAACACCAATTCGTTTCATGTTAATTCTCCTAAAAGTAAAGAATAATGGCTCGGGCGATTATACCTTTTTGTGCAAATTTTCACAGGGACGAGCTACCCTGTAAAATCAGGGATTACGTCTCCAATAGTCGTTGCATTACCTTTCCAATCATACCCCAAAATCATCCCGGGGCGGCTTGCCTTCCCGGCAGCTTGTCCATATAATGAACGCATGCTCAACCGCCTGATTATCGCCGCACAAAAGCTATCGAACTGGCTCGTCCCGCTGGCCGCGCTCGCCATTGTGGCGGGTTTTCTTTATATCGCCCCGGCTGGAATACTAAGCAAAGCCGATGCCATCGGTTACGCCGTTTGCCATCGCCTGGATGCACGCTCCTTCCACGTGGACGGACGCCAGCTGCCGCTGTGCGCGCGCTGTTCAGGCATGTATCTAGGCGCCGTGCTGGGGCTGGCCTTTCTCAGCCTCACTTATCGCCGCAGCGCCGGTAATCCACCCAGGGGCGTCATCATCATCCTGGTGCTTTTTGGGCTGGCCTTCGCCGTGGATGGGACGAATTCTTATCTTTATCTGATGAAATTGACCTACGGCGCCCGCCTGGACTTTCTCCCCACCCTGTACATTCCCAACAATACCCTGCGCCTGTTTACCGGTTCCGGCATGGGTGTGGGAATGGCTGTGGCCGTGTTCGTTTCACTCAACCAGACCTTCTGGAAAGATTGGGACAACCAGCCGGTGCTGGACAAACCGCGGGATTTGCTGATTCTGACGGCCCTGATGCTGCTGGCGGATTTGCTCGTCCTGCCCGAGTGGAATTGGGTGCTTTATCCTGTGGCCTTTATCAGCGCCGGGGGCGTGCTGCTCCTGCTGACGCTGGTCTACGGCATGTTGTGGACGATGATCATGCAGCAGGACAACCACTTTCTGACGCTGCGCGAAGCCTGGCTGCCCATCCTGGCCGGGCTGACGATTGCCCTGATTCAGATCACCGCAATCGACATTTTCCGCCTGTGGTTGACGCACACCTGGGGCGGTTTCCCGCTGGGTTAAAATCGCGGGAACGTTTTCAACAAACTCTGGATATAATAGAGTACGATGGAATTACTGCTTGGCATTTTCTCTGCTTTTGGGCTTTCCGCCAGCGCCGGATTAAACGCTTATATTCCGTTATTCACCATCGCAGTCATCGCCCACTACACCGATTGGTTCAAGCTCACGGCTCCTTATGATGTCCTTGGCAACCCGTGGATCATCATCTTGCTGGGGGTTCTCATTATCATCGAATTTCTGGCCGATAAAGTTCCCGCTGTCAACCATATCAACGACGCCATCCAGACCTTTATCCGCCCGGTGGCCGGGGCCATCGTTTTTGCAGCTTCAGCCAAAATACTGACCGGCATCAGCCCGATTCTTTCACTGGCTTGCGGACTGTTCATTGCTGGTGGCGTGCACGTCGCCAAAGCGGCAGTGCTCCGCCCCGCCGTGACCGCCACCACTGGCGGAGCGGGCAATATCCCCGTCAGCATCGCGGAAGATGTCGTTTCCACCGCCGCATCCATTTTGGCGGTGATCGTTCCGGTAGTCATCGCTGGCAGCCTCGTTTTGTTCGCAGTCCTGTTGTTCTGGCGGCTGAGACGACGTGCGCGCGCAAGCGCCTAATTCATTCTTCTAATGGAGGAGAAATCTGATGGAAAATGCTGAACCACTGCCGCCCGAACCAAAAAAGAACCGCACCGGCATGATCATTGCCATTGTTGCAGTCGTTTTATGCTGCTGCTGCCTTGTGAGCCTTGGCCTTGGTTACTGGCTCTGGAATAACGGAGATCAATTGCTGGGAATTGGCGCTCTCCTGCGCTCCGCCGCCATCTAAATCAAATCCAAACCAAATCAAAACAGCCGCCCTAAACCGGTGGCTGTTTTGATTTAAACAACTGCTGCAAGTCCGCCAGCGCATTCAGCGCCTGTGCCCGCGTTGGCGCATCCAACCCCAAATCGTCAAATTCGTCCTCGTCCAACACTGCCTGCGCACCTTCCGGCGTCACCCACAAATCCAGCGCGAGATCAACGTACGAGATGACATCCTGCTCATCCCAAACCGCCGGATGCCCAACGTTGCAGTACCAGCCTTTGATAGCGTCGTCATCCCGATCGTGGATTTCAAAAATGTTGTACCAGCGGTCCGTGTAAAACAACTCCACAAAACGGTCATTGCGCTTCAGCGTGGTGCCCTGAAAAGGCATATCAGCGCGATTAAAATGCGCTTCAAGCTGCACAAAATTTTCGCCACGCGCCAGCACAACGCCGCCATATTCCCAGGTCACCTGACCGTTTTCATTGCGTTTTCGGACTGTAATCATAGCAGCTCCACCGTCAAAATTTTCAATTTCACCACGTCGCCCACTTTTGCCCGGCCCGCGACGGTAAAATACAGCCCGTTTTCCAGCTCAATCCGAAACTGCTGCCCGCGAAAAATCACATCGGCTACCTTGCCGGTCAGCGTTTCGCTACTTTCGACGATTTCTGCCTGGGGACGCAGCAGCAGCGTCACTTTTTCACCAGAGTCCAGTTTCGTTTTTATTGAAATTCTGCCAAACGGCGTTTCCACGCCGAAAGCGGATACCGTTCCCTCGACCACGTTGCCCAGCCCCAAAAAGGAAGCCACCCACCCATCAGCCGGTTTTGCAAAAACTTCAGGCGCGGATCCAGCCTGGGCCACACGCCCCTCACGCAGCAGGATGATTTTATCGGCAATCGTGAAGGCTTCCTCCTGATCGTGCGTGACGTAAATCGCGGGGATGCCGCTGTGGTGCAGAATTCCGCGCAGTTCTTCAATCAGGCGCTCGCGCATGGCACGATCCAACGCACCGAGCGGTTCATCCAGCATCAACAAGCGGGGACGGGGAGCCAGCGCCCGGGCCAGCGCCACGCGCTGCTGCTCTCCGCCCGAAAGCTCCGTCACCCGGCGCTTCTCAAAGATCGAAAGATTGACCTGACCCAAAACTTCCGTCACCCGCTGCTTGATCTCGTTTTCAGACCATTTTTGCGTTCGCCCCACGCCGGGACCGGGGCTGTTGCGCAGGCCAAACGCCACATTCTCGAAAACGTCCAAGTGCGGGAAAAGCGCGTAATCTTGAAACATCAGTCCAAAATTGCGTAAATGTACCGGCACACGTTCAAGGCGCTGACCCTGCCAGCAAATCTCGCCAGATTCGGCGTTTTCCAACCCGGCGATGATGCGCAGAATGGTGCTTTTCCCGGAACCGGAAGCGCCCAACAGGCAAATCGTTTCGCCCGCCGCCAGGGAAAAGGAAATCCCCTTCAAAAGCGGCTGGCCTTCATAGGTTTTGTGGATGTCAATAACTTCGAGCATCAGATTACCAATCTTTCACAGAGTGCCGTCTTAAAACTCGCCAGTCCCGGGAAATCTCAATTTCTCAATCATAAAAATCGCCAGTCCCGAGACCAGCATCAAAATCGTGGCCATGGCCATGGCCTGACCATAATTCATTCCACCCGGTTGGGACAAAAACCGATAAATGGCGGTCGGCAGGGTGGGATATTCAGGCCGCGCTAACAGGGATGCGGCCCCAAATTCTCCCAGCGAAACGGTAAAAGCAAACGCCCCGGCAGAAATCACCGCGCGTGAAATGATCGGCCAATCGATGCTTTTCCAGGTCTGCCAGCGCGAGGCGCCCAAAACGGCCGCCGCTTCACGGTAACGGTTTGGGATGGTGGCGAGCGCCGTCTGCAAGTTACGGATGACAAATGGCAGGGCAATGGTGGTATGCGCCAAGGGAATCAGCAACGGGGAAGTCAGCAGCGTAAAACCGGAATCCAGAATCGGACGGTTGAAGGTGATGATATAGCCAAGTCCCAACGTGACTGCCGAGGCGCCCAGGGGCAGCATCAGGAACGGATCAATCCATTTTTCGAGTTTGCCAGGGCGGGACAGGGCGATCGCCGCCGGGAAACCCAGCAGCAGCGCGAGAAAGACCGTCAGCGAGGCATACGCCAGCGAATTGCGCGCCGCATCCAGGGGCGGCACATAGAAAAGCGAGTCGCGCCGATTAATGAATAATTCTCTGTAATAATCCACAGTCAGGCCCGGATATCCCGGCGCTTGACGCGCGCGGTCAGCTTCGAGACGCGAGATGGAACGCAAAGGTGGCGCCAACAGGGGCAGCGCAAAAAAAAGAACTGAAAAAGCGAGCATGGCCGCGACAAAGAATCTGGCCTTGCGCGTGCGCGGCTTCTGAACATTCATCCACACGGCGCGCGGCTTAAGCGGAGAAGTGACCCGCACAATGTAGCGGCTGTAAATGGCGGAAAACGCCAGGGTGCAAAGCAGCTGGATAACCGAAAGCAAAGCCGCGGCAGGCAAGTTGAGCATTTGCAAGGCCTGAATGTAAATTTCCACTTCAATAGTGGTGAATTTGGGGCCGCCGAGCAGCAAAATCACACCGTAGCTGGTGAAATCAAACAGAAAAACGAGCAGGCTGGCGGCAAAAATGGAGGGACGCAGCAGCGGCAGAGTCACGCGCAAAAGTGTCCTAATCGGCGACGCGCCCAGGGAACGGGCCGCATCGGTTAGACGGATATCCAGCGCAGCCCAAGCGTTCCCAACCAGGCGAATCACGATGGTGGCGTTGTAAAAAACATGGGCGGCGAGAATGGCCCATAGTGTGCCAACAAAGGCGACGGGTGGATGCTCGAGTCCCCAGAAGCTCATCAGCCCGAGATTAATCCAGCCGCGTGGCCCCAACAGGGCATTGAATCCAGCCGCAACGACGACGGTCGGCAGCATGAAAGGGATGGCGGTCAACGCGCGGAAAAACGACTTGGCAGGGAAATCAAAACGTGCAAAAAGGAAGGCGAGCGGCAGCCCGAAACACAGCGTCAGAATCGTGGAGAGCGTAGCCTGGTAAAACGTAAAAAGCAAAACATGGGAAGCGCGCGCGAGTACGCTGGCGCTGAGCGACGAAAAATCAAACCCCAGGGCCAGGATACGCGCCAGCGGATAGAAAAAGAATAGCCCCAAAAACGCAATCGGGGCCAACCAGGGCAAAATACCGGAAAAAGAACGTCGCAATGGAAATTTAGGGTGGGAGCCGCAGCGCAATTGTCAGCGCACTGCGGCTCCCACAAAGGAGTTTAGCGCAAAACGGCCTGAGTCCAGGCTTCGATCCATGCATCGCGCTTGGCAGGCAAGTCGGCAGGAACGGCGGCCGGTTCAGGGGCAGCCTGGGCGTATTTCACAAAGGATTCGGGCAGCGAGCTCTGGCTGTTGGCAGGATAAACGAACATGTTCAGCGGCATATCTTCCTGGAAAGGGACATCCAGCATGAAATCGACAAATTTTTCAGCCAGTTCGCGGTTTTTGGCGCCGACCAGGATGCCCACGAATTCAACCTGACGGAAACAGGTGCCCGGCGCCAGAATGGAGGCAGTCGGAGAATCGTCGAGCGGGGTGGAGGAAAAAACCACTTCAGCGGCGGGGCTCGAGGCGTAAGAAACCACCAACGGCTGAGGTCCGCTACCAGACGATGCACTGAAGTTGGTGTAATAGGCCGTTTCCCAACCATCCACCACCACCAGGCCGTTGGCCCGCAGCGCTTTCCAGTAATCAAGATAACCCGGGTCACCATATTTTTGGATGGTGGCCAGCAGGAAAGCCATGCCAGGCGATGAAGTAGCCGGATTTTCAACCACAAACAAACCGTTGTACTCGGGTTTGAGCAAATCATCGAGCGAAGCGGGCACCGGCAGGTCGTTTTTGGCGAAGAAAGCCTTGGAGTAGTTAATACACACATCGCCATAATCGACCGGGAGCAGACGATTTTTCAAATCCAGCTTGAATTCGTCGGGAATGCGATCGAGCAGCGGGGAGCCGTAAGAGTCAAAGATACCGGAGTCGATGGCGCGGGACAGGAAGGTATTGTCCACGCCATAAAACACGTCAGCCTGGGGCGCATCCTTGGAGAGAATGGCCGTATTAAGGGCCGCCCCGGCATCGCCGGATTTCAGGAAGGTGACTTTGGCGTTGTTGGCCTGTTCAAATTCGTTGATGATACCGGCGCTGGCGGAGAAGGAGTCGTGCACCATGACCGTCAGGGTGCGGGGTTCTCCGGGCGGCGGCGAAGGCGGCGTGGGAAGTGCTTCAGTGGGTGGAACGCTGGCTGCGGACGGCTGCGGCGCCGCCGCAGGGGCGCAGGATACCAGGAAAACGGTCAGAATCAGCAGGATGGAGAAAAGTCGTTTCATCGGGACCTCTATAAAAATCAGTTTTTGCGGATATGAACACACAGTAACAAACCATGTTTCAGGCTGACTTTGGCAATTTCAGCCAGCATTTGGTTGCTAACGCTGCGCGTGCGGTAAGGGAGCAGGGTTTCCTGGTGAAGCAGGTAGGCGAGTCCTTCGCAAACAACACCTTCAGCCGGGCCGCCCCAGGCTAAAAACGAAACTGTATCACCAGGTTTGCCGTGGATGACAGCTTTGGTGGTGACGAAAAAAGCTTCTGTCACGCCATCATCGATGCGCACATCAACATAGCTGGTTTCCGGCCCTGAAAGCAGGGAAATATTCGCCAGGGCCTGGTCCAGCCGCCCACCGAGCGCGCCGATAATCACAATGGACTCGTGCCCGGCGCGGATGGCGTGAGACAGGGCCAATTCCAGGTCGGTTTCATCTTTTGACGGTGGAAATCGCAAAATGTGGACGCCCATATCTTCGAAAACGGTCACTTCTGACGGAGTCAGCGAATCCAAATCGCCGATGATGACAGAAGGAATGACTCCCAGGGCCAGGGCGTGACGCGCGCCACCATCAGCGGCGATGACAACATCCTCAGGCTGGACAAGAGAGCGGGCTGCGCCGGGATTTCCAAATTCCCCGTTTACGAATATCAACGCTCTGGACATAAAAAACAACCTCCACGGCGGGAGGTTGTTGTGGGCAGACAATTCCCTCCGCCGGTATGAACCGGATCAGGTGATGCGGGTCGAGGGCGATGGCCCTCCTCTCAGCCCGATAAGGGCTCCCCGATAGTGCTGTATTGGGTTGTTTTGATTGTATCGCAAAAAATAAGATTACGGTGCTTTTATTTTCGGGAAAAGCCTGCAATTTTACAAGCCATTTTAGCGGACGCGACGTTTCCACTCTTCCTTCAGCTGCAAATCGCGCGGAGATTCGCCCGATTCGAGCGCCAGGAAATCTGTGAGCAGGCGATTGAAACGGGCCGGATCATCCAACATGGGGAAATGCCCGGATTGTTCGAGCGCAACGGCGTGCATGGTCATCGGCGCGGTTTCCGGCTCAAAAAGCGGCATGACAACCGCGGGGTCGTTCAGTCCGTACACCAGCAGGCAGGGATTGTTGAGTCCGCCGATGCGCTGCGAAAGATTGAACTGGTCAGAAGTGTTGAACGATGTGGAAATAGCCTGCAGGTCAGCCTTAAGGCCATCGGTGCGGGCCGCTTCATTGGATGCATCTTTCGTAAGCAGCCAATCCACTAAATCGGAGAGTCCTGCGCTGCGTAGACGGGCGTTGACCAGATTCGTTTCAAACGGAGCGCTGATCGCCATGATGCGATCAACCACGGTGGGATAGCGCATGGTAAACAACAAGCCCACCTGCGCGCCAAGTCCGTGCCCCACAATGGCCACCTTTCCCATGCCCAATTCCTGCAAAAAATGATCGAGCAAGGCAACCTGCTTATCCAGGCCATAACGATCGAGATCGTGTGCGCTATCGCCAAATCCCCACATATCCAGCGCATACGCGCGGAAGCCGGTCGAGGCGGTTTGCATGGCAGGCACCCAGTAACGCCAGGAGCCCACCCAGCCGTGCAGAAAGATGATCGGACGTCCGCGCCCAATCACCTCGTAATGCACAATGCCGCCATCTAACAGGATCGCGCTCATTTTCTGTGCTTATTTGCCGTATTTTGACAGAATGATTTTCACCTGCTCGGCCAGTTGGTCCGGCGCAAATGGCTTTAATAGATATTTTTCGGCGCCTGCAGCGAGGCCCTGCTCAATTTCATTTTCCTGCCCCTTGGCCGAAAGGAAAATGACCGGGATTTTTGCGGTTTCAGGGTCAGCTTTGATCTTACGACAGGCATCGTAACCGGTCATTTTCGGCATACGCACATCCAAGATCACCAGATCGGGATGCTCCGTTTTGGTCAGGTTGTATCCTTCTTCACCATTGCTGCCAGCAACCACCTCGTACCCTGAAAAGCGTAGGGTAAAAGCGATCAACTCACGAATATCTGGCTCGTCTTCAGCTATTACAATTTTTGCCATGACTACTCCTCAGTGTCAGAAACCGGTATGGTGAAAGAGAACGTACTTCCCTGACCAGGGATGCCCGAACTATTCATCCAGATTTTTCCACGGTGCATTTCAACCAACTGTTTGACAATTGGCAAACCCAACCCGGTGCCGGGCGTTGCCAGCACCAACGGGTCCTCACCCCTGAAAAACCGCTCAAAAACCCGTTCCTGCTGTTCAATTGAGATTCCGATCCCGGTATCTTTTACATCCACTTGCACGCTGCCATTCGATCGGTGTAATACCAACTTGATTTTTCCAGCAACCGGGGTGTAATTATATGCATTATCCACCAGGTTTCCAAGAATCTGGCGAATCCGTTCAGGATCTGCGATCACGCGCGGCAGGGAAGACTCCACATCCAACGAGACGTCCATCGGCTTGTTTTCTTCCTGCGAACGGCGCAGCAGCGCCGAAACCGCCTCGCCCGCCACTTCCTGCATATCCACCGGGTGCATGGAAAGCGTCACATTCCCGGCTTCGATGCGTGAAACATCGAGCAGGTCATCGACCAAAATTCCCAGGCGTTCAGCGTTATTTTTGACAACATCCAGGAAATGCGCCTGGCTTTCATTGACCGCGCCAGCCGCGCCCATCAACAGGATGTCAACGTAGCCGCGAATGGAGGTCATCGGCGTGCGCAGCTCGTGGCTGACTGTGGCGACAAACTCGGACTTCAGCCTGTCCACCTCGACCTCATAAGTGATGTCGCGGAAGATGGATACCGTTCCCAGGAACTCTCTGCGCCAGATGACCGGCGCCAGGTGGACGAGGATCACGCGCCCATTCTCCAGGCTGATCTGTTCCGAGTACATCTCACCCGCACGATTGGTGCTGGAATTTTCAGACCAATCCTGCACGGTTTGAATCCACGTCTGGGTGGATCGTCCAAAAAGCCCGGCAAAGTTACTTACCGCCTGGCCCTGTAATTCGGTATTGCTCAAAGCCAGGATGCGCTCAGCCGAGGCATTGACGAAGGTGATCTGGTTATTGGGATCCGTCACCAGCACCCCATCCGCCACCGCTTCCAGGATGGCTGTCTGGCGGCTGGCTTCCATCTGCTGCTGTCGCAGCAATGAGCCCAGGCGTTCGGCCTGATCGCGGATGAGTTCGTAGAGTTGGGCATTGCTGATGGCGATCGCCACCTGGGAACCAATCGCCTTGACCATGTTGAGCGCATCATCACCAAAGTAACCCGGTTTGCGATGGAAAACCATGATGGCGCCGATGACGTCTTCGCCCACCATCAACGGCACCACCAGGGCGCTGCGATGATTCGGGGAGCTTTGAGAAATAATCCAGCGCGAATCCTGCGAAAGATCAGCAACCATGACCGGCTTGCGGTTCTTCACGACCCAGCCAGCCAATCCCTCGCCAATCTTCAGCTTGAGATTACTCGCCGAACCAAAATCGCCAAGCTTCCCAGTTTCAGTGACGTAGCCATAGCCTGCCCTGTAATGCAACAAATTATCATCAGCGTGCAGGAGCATGATCGTGCCCTGTTCCGCGCCGATGGCTTCGTTCAGCAAAGCCAGGGTGCGGCTCAAGGCGCGATCCAGATCAAGACTGGCCGAAACTTCTGTCAAAATACGCAAGAGTGTTTCAGTATTATGCTGTTCGCGTGACAGTTCCGTTGTGCGTTCTGCCACACGCCGTTCGAGAGTGGCCGCCAGTTTCTGAGTTTCATCCAGCAATCGCGCGTTTAGAATGGCGATGGTCGCCTGGTTGGAGAGCGTACTCAGGATTTGCTGATCGTTTTCAGAATAAGCGTTATATTGATAACTTTGCGCCGACAAAGCCCCAATCACCTTGCCGCCGGAAATCATCGGGACGGTGACCACTGAATGTGGAAGGCCCTGACTGCCAATGGTGACGCCACCCTGGGCCTGCACTTCGCTGGCCTGCAAAGTCAGCACGGATTGGCCGCTGGCGATCACCTGCCCGCTGATGCCCTGTCCCTTTTTCAAACGGACGCCGGTCAGGCGCTCGCCCATATCCACGATGTAGACGCAGTTGATATCGGAGGCTTCATCGTCGGTCAGGGCGATAATAAAAGCATCGACTGGCATTAACTTTGCGGCAGCCGCATGAACGGCAAGATAAATATCTTCAGAATCCAGGCTGGAACCAATCTCGTAAGAAACCTGATTCAAGATGGCCAAACGCTCGGCCGTCGCCAGGGTGGATTGATACAGGTCAGCATTTTCCAGCGCGATGGCGGCCTGGTTGCCAATCGTGCGCGAAAGTTCAATTTCGGTCGAGGTGAAGCGGCGCGACTCACGACTCTGCATGGCGATGGCGTACAGCATCTCACCACTGGGAATTGGCAGAATCAGCAAGGAAGCCGAATCGGTCAAAAATTCTGCCAGGGACCGCAGATTCGTCTCCTCGGAAATATGCTCGGTGACGTAAATGGTCTGCGACTCTCGCAAATGGTCCAAAACCGGAGAAGCCGGTAATCTGCGGTAAATAGCCGGACGGCTTGCTTCTTCGGGCAGTACGGTCAGCAGGAAGTCATGGGCATTCTTGTCCAACAGGAGCAGCAGCGCGCGATCTGCCCGCACCGCCTTCATTAATTGATTGGCCGTCAGGCGCAGTACCTGATCCGAACTGAGAGAGCCGCCCAACTCGGACGAGAACTGATTCAGCATGGCGAGACGCTGGGAACGCTCATCCAATTCGGCCGCGCGTCGAATCGATTCTTCAAACAAATTTGCGTTGTCAATCGCCACCGCTGCCTGGCTAGCAAAGGTGGTGGATAGCTGCAGCAGTTCGGATGTGTAAAAGTGAGATTCCGTTTTTTCAACGGCCAGCACGCCAATCACCTGGCCCTTCGTCAGCAGCGGAACACCCATCCAAGACAGGTAGCGCGGCTCGATAAGCAGCGTAAAGCGCGGATCGACGCGAATATCATTGACCGCGATGGCCTGTCCGGTGCGCGTCATTTCGTTGAGCAGCAGGCTGTCGGCCACTTCAACGGTGAGACCTTTCCGTTCCTCGTTATCGTCAAATCCACGCGCATCGGCCACCACCATTTTATTTTCCTGGCGCAGCCAGAGAATGGAAGTGTCGCAGGGAATGACGGTCGCCATGCGATCCAACAAAGTGCCGACCAATTCGTCGCGCTGCAGGCTGGAGGTGAGCGTGGCTGCCACCGCGTTAAGCGCCTGCAGCTGCCCGGCGCGCTCCTGGGATGTTTGCACCAGGCGCACATTTTCGAGCGAAAGCGCCACCTGCTGGGTCAGGGAAAGCAGCAGGGCTTCATCATCGGCCTGAAAAGCGCCCGGAGTATTGAAATTATCGAGAACAAGCACACCCAGCCGCTGCTCGCTGGTCGAGATGGGCAGGAGCATGCTTGAGACAGGCAAACGTCCGCCTGTTGCTTTGCGGTATTTCAGCAGGTACTCAGCAGACAAATTGTAATCTGTCGCAAAATTGACTTCTTCCACACGCCGGGACTGTTTCTCTGCAAATACGCGTCCGGGAAGACCCTCGCCATCGTGGTAATTAATCCCCATGATGCTGGCGTCATCGACATAATTGGACGCAGCCAGCGGAATCAGCACTTCTTCGCGCGGCTCCCAAAGCAGCACCGCGCCCGCATGTGCCGGGCTGACCACGCGCAGCGCGCTCTCCAGCAGGGATGCGAGAATTTCGCGCGGGTTAAGACCTCCCAGTTGGCGGCTGAAATCGAGCAGCAGATTCACTTCCTGCAAGCGGCGCCGGGTTTCATTCAACAGGCTGATATTTTGCAGGATGACAGAAACCTGCTTGCTGATTTGGAAGTAAACCTGGCGATCTTCCGCCGAAAGCGGAGGCATGACTTCCGTATCAATCGCCATTACCGCCGCGATGGTTTTGTGATTTGCCACGACCGGCATGCAGATGAAAGATCTGGCGCGCAGCGTGGCGAGGAAAGGTGTGTCATGCCAGGTTTCATCATTGTTCAGATTATCCGACAGGATGACTTCGCCCGTTTGCAGACAGGTGCGCAACGGATTGCGCTGTCCAAAAGACGACTCGGGGTTGACTCCG
This sequence comes from uncultured Anaerolineae bacterium, assembly GCA_903838415.1. GTDB lineage: Bacteria > Chloroflexota > Anaerolineae > Anaerolineales > Villigracilaceae > UBA5195. Next base: position 84,247 of record CAILYI010000194.1, read on the forward strand.
CGCGGCAGATTACCCAGAACGTGGATAATGCGTGGGCCATCTGCCGTATCATGCGCCACGATGGCCGCCGACATGTCAAAACTGGTCAAAACCTGCTGCCCCAGCGTCAACAGCACGGACGACGAATCAACCTGGCGGCTGATCGCTTCCGTCAATTGCAAGCTGGCGCGGATGTGTCGCGCCCGCTGGTTCAGGCTGTTGATGGAAACCGTCTGCTCCAGGTCTTTGTGTAGCAGCATGGGCAAGCTGCGTTGGCTGAAACCAACCAGATTCTTCTGCCGTTTGACTTCCTGCCCCAACTGTTCAAGTTGTGACTTGTAATCATGGATGAGCAAGCCGCTGGTAATCGTCAGCGCCGCCTGCGCGGCAAACACTTCCAACGTTTCCAGCACCACTGAATCAGGGCGTAAGCCGTCACGCGGCGCATCCACGCTGATTAATCCCAGCGGGCTGCCATCATTGTCATACACCGGGATCATCAGGATGTCATCCGGTTCCCAGGCGTTCGGCTTTGGCTCTGCTTCGGACATCGTTGTCAACAGTTTCAAATCAGCGGGGATTACCGGAGCCTTGTCAGCCGGGATGAAATACAAATTGCCGATTTCAAACTCCGACTTCATCAACTGCGCCACGCTGAACCAGGGCTGTTGGTGCGCCTGCATCTGCGCGAAAGCTTTTTTATCCATGCCCGCCCCGGCAACTCGGGTCAGCAGGCCGGTTTTTGCATCATGCAGGCTGACAAGCACACTCTTAAACGGCGTCGACTTTTGAATGCCCAGCGCAATCGACTCCATCGCGTTGATCAGAGTCCCTTCAATCCGCAAATTCTTAAAAGTCTGGAATAACTGCATCAACGTATCTGCGCGCCGTTGGAATAACTCGATCCGGCGCTTTTGTTCGAGATGCCGCAGAACGTTCCCAATCGACAAAGCCGCCTGCACACTGATATTGTTGATGATTTCGATGGCGATGTCATCGAAACCGGCGCTTTGGGACGAATGCAATTCCATCAACCCGACGGTTTCAGCCTGATAGCGAATGGGCGAAACCAGCACCGACTTGACACCGGCATGCGGCTGCCCATCATCGGAAAAGTCAGTCACCACAAGCGGCGCATCATATGTCAAAGCGCGCCGGGCCAGTTCAAGCGCGGTTTTCTCCAGCGCATGGCCCGCCTGCACACTCACGGTCGGCATCTTTTCGTCAGACGCGCCACTTTCATACAGGAAAACGCTGCCGCAATCAGCGCCCGTCACCAGCAGGCATTCATCGTGGAGAATTTGCACCAAATCCGTCAGGCTCGAAGTGGAATTCAATTCACGCGAAATCCTGTTCATCGCCGTCAAATGATCGGAGCGGCGACGTAAAACTTCATCCGTTTCGCCAAAATGGCTGGCGCTGTCAATGGCAATCGCCAACTGGTTCGCAACCGCCGAAGCAATCTGCAAATCAGGATTACTGAAAAAATCCTGGCTGCGCACACCGAGCATCATTTCGCCGATGGCTTTCCCGCGCACAATCAGGGGCACCACAATGGATGATTCCAAGGCCAATTTGCGGACAATGGCGCGGTACACGGGCAGGATGCGCTTGTCCCGGCTGAGATTGCCGGAGATAAAAGGCTGCTGACTCCCCGCCACCGTCATCCGAAAAACGGACGAAGTGACATTCAGCCGTGAAAGGGTTCCGCGCATCTCGTCCGGCACGCCAAAAGCCGATGGGGTATGCGCCCGCATCACCCCCGCCCCTTCATCCAGCAAAAAGATCGCGCCCGAATCCACCCGCAGCAGTTGCGCGACTTCATCGAGCGCCTGCTGCAGCGTCAGGTCCAACGAGTCTGACGAGCTGACCATGCTGGCAATCCGATTCATCGCCTCGGTCAATTGGTTGCGCTGATGGGCTTGCTGCACCAATAAAGCGTTATCAATAATCGCCGCAACCTGGCTGACAACGATATTCAGCAAACGCAATTCTTCCTGCGAAACGGGCGCTTCACCCTTGCGATGATTGGATAGCTGCAAATAGCCCAAAAAACGACCGGCAGAAACCAGCGGAATCAGGGCTGTATCGCGCATGGAAGCGGCCTGGGCAATGTTATGCAGGCCCAATTCTTCCCAAATCAGATCCTGCGACGCGTCTGTGCTGGAGATAATCTCCTGCCGGAGAATATGTTTTTCTCCCAAGCTGTTGGGGCGAACGGCCGCGCGATAAATCTGCACCACGTTGTTCGGCAGGCCATGAAACGGCATCTGCCCTTCCAGCACGCGCCGCTGATCGTCATACAGCAGGAATCCGAGAATTTCGACGTTAAATAATGGCGAAAGCCCGTCGACCATGCGCGCGAACAAATCTTTCAGGTCACGCAGCGAACCGACCGCCTGCGAAAGGCTGGTCAAACCAAGCAGTTGGCTATTCCAGCGCTGTTGGGCTTCATACAACCCGGCATTTCGCAGTGCAACTGCCGCCTGTCCCGCCACCAGTTGCAGGATATTCAGATCTTCGTCCGCCAGGCCATTGATTGGCACCACCCCCACTTCCAACGTGCCGACCAGCTGGGTATATGCCACCAGCGGGATACCGATATAGGAGCCCATCGGCGGCACGCGATGAGTCAGCGCGTCAAAATTCTCTTCCCTGGCAAGGTGCGTATCGCCAATTAACATTTCGCAGCGGCTGGAAATTAAATAGTTCGCGTATTCCCCAAACTGACTGATTTTTTCACGCTTGAGCGTTCGAGCTGTTCCAGCTTCGCCTTCCAATCCATAGCCGACGAACGTCTTTATCGTTTCGTCCCAAACTTTCAGTTCGATAAAATCGGTCGTCACCAGCCGTTCCACGTTGGTCAGAATCGATTCGATCGTGGCCTCAAGGCTCAAACTGGAAGCAATCGCCTGTCCGAATTCCGAAATGATCTTTAACGAAGTGGCGGGCAGGTTGTCAGATCCGCTCTCGGCAAAGCCGTGTAGCGCTTCAACCCGGCGCAGCGCCACTAAAATAGTCGGGGTGGTTCCAGGGACACGGTACGAAACCGCATTGACGGATATCCCATTAACTGAAAAACGCGCCTGAGCCTCAGTCGCGCATATTTCAAGGAAACCTTCACTCGGGCGAATTCTCCGGCTCAATCTTTCGATATTGGGAGTTTCGCCATCCGTCAGGTCAAACCATTCTTTTGTAACTTCGTTGAGATATCGTATCCGCCCACCTGTTTCGACCACCAGAATAGCATCTTCATGTTTTTGAAGCTGCGTAAAGGGTATCTGTACTGGCTCCTGTACCGTTGCATGCACTCTCGGCACGATTCGTAACAGCCACCAGACAAGGAAAATAGAAACCAGTCCGAATGCCAGAAAGCCGATGCCCAGGAAGATTGGTCCTTGTAGCATACCGGCGGCTGCCTAGAGTTAAAGCTTTGCGCCGCCCGCATCCTGGCGGCGGGCTTCGGCGGCCAGTTCGGTGATTTCGCGAATGTCTGAAAAGGATTGCTGGGATGGCGCAACCATACCGATCGCCAGGGTCATTAACGGAAATTGTTCCGCCTTGCCGTCCTTGGTGGAAGCCAGGATAAATCCCTGCTGGCGGTCCATAAAGTTATATTGTGACTTTACTTCCTCAGCAAAACGCTCTTTCAATTTCTGGCGGATATTTTGCGAGGCGCCTTCGGTGGTGATGATGATGAAGTTATCCCCACCGGCATGACCCAAAAAGTCGCCGGGCGTGCCCAATTCGTCCAGCACCTCGCCGATTAACATCCCGGTAAAGCGCAGAACATCGTCACTGGCGACAAACCCGTAGACATCCTTAAAAGGCTCAAAATCCGTCACCCGCACATCAAGGAAAGCCCAGCCCGTTTCGCGGATGATGCGACGTAATTGCTCCTCGATCAAGCGACCGGCCGGTAAACCGGAGCGCGGATCCGTCAGGCTTTCACGTTCTGATCGTCGAATGGCGCCCTGCACCCTCAGTTTTAATTCTTCGATGTCGAATGGCTTGGTAATGTAATCGTCCGCGCCCAGTTCCAGACCCTGCAAACGGTCACTGCGCTCATCCTTTTGCGTGAGGAAAATGACCGGGATGTGACTGGTGCGCGTGTGTGTACGCAAGGTGCGGCAGACCTCGTAGCCATCGATATCGGGCAACATGATATCGAGAACGATCAGATGCGGCAGCACATGGCGGGTTTTTTCCAGGGCTTCCGAGCCGCGCATGGCTGTATCGACTTCAAAGCCAAGCCCGCTGAAGTAAATCTTCAGCATATTAGAAATATCTACATCATCTTCGGTGATCAAAAGACGGGCTTTTCCCATATCTGGCCTCTCATCATGACTGGCGCCGTGCCAATCTTGCACGTTTCGCCTGGCGCACTTTCTCGATTTGTTCGGATGTTACCGCTTTTTCAAAGGAACGAAAACCACTCAGCCGGAAACCGTGTTTTTTGGCAATGGAAGTGATTTCATCCACCCGCGCGCGAGTAAGATCCTTTCCAAGCGTATAATCTTCAAAACGGCCTTCCAACGCAAGGGCCATTGTTTCAGCCATACAAGCGTAAGATTTCCCGGTTGGAAATCCAAAATTAAAGTGGAAATCAACGGCGCCGGGCACATCTACCATGCCGCCGTCAATCACTAATATATCATTTCGCGCCGCCGCTACCATTGCAGATACATCGCGGGGACGGGCTACGTCGCAGACGACCGCGCCGGGCTGCAAATTCTCCGGGTCGATGATGCCATGAATGGCGCTGGTGACGGTCAGGATTAATTGCGCCTGTCGCAGCACGTCCAGCGAGTTGCTGATGTGAATCTCGGCGCGCGCGTGCGGTTGCAGACGTTCACGCAGAGCTTCCAGCGCATCGAGGCGGCGTCCTATTAAGTATAACTCACCTACGCTCTCCGCGAGCAGTTCTGCGCTGACTTTTCCTATCGCGCCTGTCGCGCCTACCACCGCGGCAGTGGCGGATGAAAGCTCAATGTCCATGATTTCGGCAGCTTTTTGAACGGCCTCGACCGCCATCGAAACGGTATACGAGTCACCGGTCGTGACGGGCACATCCAGCGCATTGGCGATCGTTATGCCCGCGTCACCCACCACCGAAGTGAAGGCGCCCAATCCCAGGATGTTCGCGCCCAGTTTTTCGGCCATGCGTCCGGTCTGTATGATTTTCTGATAGACGATTTTCTCCGGGAGTTCCAGCATGCGCTTCGGGGTATACGGACAGGCTATCAGCCAGCCTTTGATCTGTTTGCCGGTTGACGTTGAAGTGATGCCTTCAATTTCGGAAATGTAGACGGGTGGAAAAAATGTCGAAAAAAAGTCGATCTGGCCTGCGCTGAGAATTTTTCCTAAAAATGGGTATTTGCGGCTGACGTCACGCTTGGGGTCAATGGGGTGAATAATAAATGCAAATGTATCCATGAATTACCAGGATTCAAGATCCTTTTCTCCCCTGCGAGGGTATAAACGCTTGTGCAAGTGGGCATTGCGCATTTTGTGATGATCGCTGTCTTCGTATTTGATGTCTTTGTCAATCACGCGGCGTTCTTTGGACGCGGCCAGCACCACATCTGATTCAATCGTCCGGGCGGGATAAACAATCATCCCCGCGCCGATGCGACAGTTGTGACCGACTCCGCCACCCAGAACTGGGCGATTCGAGTTCTTCAACTCGTCACGGCCATCCAACGCTTTGATCGGCGCAGGGATTAAGTTGTAGTCGGTGAAGGTCGATCCGGCGCCGATAAAGGTATTTCGTCCAACCACGCACATTTGCAGGCAGGTATTTTGAGCGATCATGGAGTTATCCATAATGGTGGTCATAAACAGCGCCGCGCGGAATGGCAAAAACGTTCCGTCACCCACCACGGACAACATCAACTGTACACCTTGCGATACATTCACGTTATTGCCAATAATGCAGTTCTCGATGACAGCGCCCGCGCCAATGGTGACGTTATCGCCAATGGTCGTCGGCCCGTGGAGCACCGCATGCGGATCGATGACGCAATTTTTCCCGATTTTTACCAGTTCAGAACACTCCAAAATCTGGCGGCCCTCATAAATCGCCTTGGAGAAAATTTTAAGTTTAAAGGATAGATCGTTGTCTAATTGTGTTTCAAAACGATTTCCGCGCTTGAACAGGCCAAAAACCACATCCGCAATAAAAATATGCGCCCAACAATCAATCGCCAGCATGGCGCGCATCGGAACCTGAAAAACCAGGTCACCCCGTTCACCGGCCATGTACGAAGGCACATGATAATAACCAACTTCGCGAGCCTGCATGTCAATCACCAACGGATCAACATCCGCCTCGGGACCGTTTGGGTAATACCATAAATCAGCAAGGTGGATATTGCCTGCGGGCGTGTACGAAGTGGAAAGCGGCAGGGCATGCTCACGAAAGGCGGAATCTTCCATGGAAAAAGCCGCCCGCACCGGACGGCCGTGCTTGATGGCCTGCCGTATAAATTCATTGATGTAATATTCATCGAAAAACAGATTGTCGCGGTAAACCAGCATTGGTTCGCGCAAGAGCGGCAGCCGCGCATTGGCCGGAATTTCCATTTCCCTGGTGACGTGAGGCGCGAGCAAGTTACGCTGCCACAGCCAGAGCGGAACATTCTGAATCCGCAAGTCACGCGCCGGTTCATTAAATGGCGGGATAGGCCGGGGAGCCTGCAGGATAATTTTTATCATAGCTCAGCCGATGGGCTTCTTTTCAATTGCAATCGTACAATTTGAATCACCACTGGCCTTGCAGCGAATTTCTTCCACGTTGAAATATTTTCCGCCGCTGAGCCAAAAGAGAGCTTCCTGCAACAAGCCAACCGCCATCTGGCAGGAAGCGATCTCGGACTGATGCTCCCAACACAGGGGACAGCGGTCAATGTGCCAGTACAGGAATTTGCCTTTATCTTCCAGACGCACATGCTGATCGGTATATTGGTTGAAAATATCAGCCAGCGCCGTTGAACCGACGCTGAACTTTGTGCTCATAGGGAGCAGGCGGAAAGCCAGATCCGTCAGCCCGAACAATGGACCAAATTCACGCAAGCCGTGCTGGAAACAAGCCCGCCCAATGCGCAGGGAAACACCACGCCCGCCATGCGGACCATAGAAATCCTCCAGGGCGCGCTGCAAATTGCTCAGTGACTGAAACGACAATTCTGAATTACCGGGGGGATAGCGATCGACAAATTCGCCGAGCCTTGCCAGATTCAGAACCGCATTCACGCCACTTCGTCCGAGAATTTCTTCCATTGCCAGAAAAATAATCCGCCCCATACGGTCTGGGTAATAATAGATAGAAGCGGGGTTTTCCATCAAGCGGGGGTCTCTTCCTGATCGAGAAATGTCTTCAGTTTTTCCATGAAATCTTGAGGGGTATCTAGCATGACAAAATGTTGAGCGCGTTCCCAGCGGACGATTTGCGCCTGCGGGACGCCTTCTGAAAGCGGCTGCCACTGTCGAGGGCTGACGATGTTATCGCGGTCGCCATACATGCCCATGACCGGGATTTTGAGTTGCGAAAGCATCGGGCGCAAGTCGGTGCGGCGCAGGGAGGCGATGCTGCGCAGAAATGACTCAACGGTGGTGCTGGTCAGGTCGCGATCCATCATGCCGGGGAAGCGTGGATCGGAGCAAATAAACGGCGCGGCCACCTTCATCCCACCGCGGAAAGCCCACATCATGTTAAACAACATGAAGGCGGTAAACCGGTATCCGGCGAGTTTTAGTGGAACAGCCAGCGATGAACCAATAATCGGGGAGCCAATCACAACCACTTTGCGCACACGCTCCGGGTATTGAATGGCCACCGCCAGGCTGACCGTTCCGCCCATGCTGTGCCCAACCAGTGGAGCTTCAGCAATTCCAAGCCGATCCATAAACTGATCGACTAATTTGACAAAGTCCTGAACTGCGTATGTTTCACGTTTCTTGCCAGATTCTCCGAACCCCCAGAAATCCAGCGCATAGGTGCGATAATAGCGGCCCAGGTAGGCCATGGTTTCCTGCCATAGGCCCCAGGAACCGAGCCAACCATGCAACAAAATAACCGGGCGGCCACGCCCATAGACCTCATAATGAACGATGCCTTGATCAGTGGTAATCGAGGACACAACTGCTTTCGCGGAATCTTATTTGTCTCCGCCTTCCATCTCTGCCAGGATGCTGTAGAGCAGTTCCAACAGGACGTTTTTGACGGTGGCTTTATCAGTAGCGACACAGGGCAGCAGCTTGACTTTTGGGTCGAGGCGCAGAGCATGACGCATATCATCCAATTCCCATGCGTCGGCAGCGTCTTGTTTATTGGCTGCAACAACATAAGGGGTCGGCGCATAAGCCCGGAAGGTTTCCAGGATTGAACGGCCTTCGCGGAAGGTTTCAGGGCGGGCGCTGTCAATCATGACAATGAAGCCCAGCATACCTTCAGAAAGAATCTCCCACATAAAGTCAAAACGTTTTTGGCCGGGTGTGCCAAACAAATAAAGCACCAGATCTTCGTCCACGGTGATGCGGCCAAAGTCCATGGCAACCGTGGTTGCCTGTTTTACTGCACGTTCACCAGCACCGGTGACTTTACGTTCAGTCGCAACGACATCGATCTCGCTGACAGAACGAATAAACTGCGTCTTGCCTGCGCTAAACGGTCCAGTCACCACCATTTTGACGGTTTGCATGATAACTCACCCTTGAATAAAAAATTAGATCGAGCGAATCCGCGTGATTAAACGGTTGACCAGCGATTTTTGCTCTTCCCGGTTCTGAACGGTCACCTGCGGGCGGGCGTGATCAAACGCTGGCGTAACGCCATCCGGGCGGATTAATTCCACCAACCCGGCTTGTAACAAGCCATAAACAATCCGGCGGATTTCGTGGTCACTCATTTTGGAGACCGTTGCAATCTGATGGATGGTGTTGCGGGGATTGATGTATGAGACCACGCGCCATTCTTCAACGGTCAAATTCATCTTTTGCATGGAAGTGCCGGAACGTTCGATAAATTTGAGCGCCATATCGAGGCTGGGAATTTCATCCTGCAGTTGTTCCCATTCGCGCAACTGGTGCGCCCCTTCGATGATCAGGTTTTCCAGATCCAGGCGCACGGAAATCCGATCGTCCGGCGGCAAAACATCGTTTTCAAAACGGAAAATCCCTTCCACCCAGGTAAACAGGCGGCGCACAACATCATTAAAGTAGGCCTGCAGGGAATTCAGAACATCATCTTGCGACATATACCCGGCGTTAATCAACATCAGGCCGAGTTCCTTATCGCTGATTTTGGCGGCACGCAACTGGATGGCGCGCAACTGTCCGTTTGTCAAGCGCTTGGAACGATGCAGGATGGTCGCCAGCCGGTTATCTTCCTGCCCAATTTGCGCATAAGACAGCTTGCCATCCCGAAAAGAGATGCGCGCCGACTCACTGGAGCCCTCAATCACCAAAGTCCCGGTCTTGTGGGCCAGGTTGATCAGATTGAGTAATTGTGTAACTGTAAAATCGCGCAGATTGCCCCGAAGAGCCATGGACTGCCTCAATTATGCTGAAGAATGAAAGTGATTAAACGATTATACATGTAAGGGATACAAGTGTAAATATACAGTGCGCGTTGATAAGCGTTTGGAAGGTAAAAAATCGACGCTTGAAACATGGCGATGACGAACAATTTCGCACAAAGAACGGGGATGGACAGCGGCCGTTTTTATGGCCGGGCCTCGACGAGTAAATCCACGCGGGAAATGAGCGGGCCCAGGCTGTAAACGGACAGCTCAAAAGGTTGAGATGCGCCCGCTTGAAGCGTACCGCTCCATTCCCAGCGGCGGTAGCCGATCATGTTTCCGGCGGAGTCGTACGCCACGGCTGCCACCCACAGCACGGCCGCCGGTCGGCTTCCATCCGGCAGGGTGACCTGTCCCTGGGCGTGCGCTGACTGCCCATTCCAGTCAATGCTGACGGCCAGGTTTTGGATGGAGGCGGACAGGTAGCGGGCATCATCCGATGGCAGACGGACAGCGTCAATCAGCTGCGCCTGCGCGGAAGTTTGCGCAACAATGCCGCTGAAAAAGGTCGCGGCGGGCAAGGCTTGCCCGTGAAGCAGCCGATTACACGGCAGGATGGCATCCTGGCTGCCGATCGATTGGCCGTTCCCGTCAAACAGGGTGACCTGGATTTTGATATTTTCGAGCGCTTCAGGGTAGGGATTGTGAACCGGAACCAGACAGGCCGTGCCGCCGCCGGAAAGCTGGCAAAAAACGGGACCCATGTCAGGCGGCGCAGGGGTGACGAGCAGCCCTGAAACGACTCCCGGTGCGCCTGAAGGGATGGTAATCGTCTGCCCGATGGAGAGTGCTTCAGGCGCGATGCCGGGATTGGCGGCCAGCAATGTCTCGATGGAAACGCCAAAACGCCCGGCAATGGCGCTGATGGTATCGCCGCCCAGGATACTGTAGAGCACCGGCGTGGGTGACGGGCTGGGAATTTCCGTGGCGGGCAGCGTGGGGGAAGGGGTAACAGCGGGCGTTCGAGTGTCGTACGCCCGCAAATTTGACGGCGAAGCAGGCTGAGGCGCGTCAGTGGGGGAGGCGCAGCCCATCAGCCCCCAAAAAGCCAGCGAAACGGTCAAGAGTCTGAATAATCGCATCCAATCCATATTGTCATTATAGTATGCCGCTGGCAAAAATTCGATTTGACCTTGGGCAAAATTGTGCCTATACTTTAATCTATCTCATTCAGGAGGATCCTATGACCAACAAATTAACCTGGTTCGGACACGCCACGCTGGGCCTTGAAACGGACGGACAGCGCCTGCTCATCGACCCATTTTTTAACGGTAACCCGGCCGCCAGCGCCAAAGCGGACGAAGTAGCTGCCGATTTTATCCTGGTGACGCATGGTCACGGTGACCATGTTGGCGATGCCATTCAGATCGCCAAGCGCACCGGCGCGACCGTGATCGCCAACGCCGAAATCAGCAGCTGGATGGGCCGGCAGGGCGTGGAAAATACGCATGCCCAACACATCGGCGGCGGATATCATTACCCGTTTGGATATTTGAAGCTGACCCTGGCCCTACATGGTTCGGCCCTGCCGGACGGTTCCAACGGCGGCAACCCGGTCGGATTCTTGCTGACCATGAACGATGGGAAGAAAATCTATCTGGCGGGAGACACCGGCTTGTTTGGGGATATGCGATTAATCGGCGAAGAAGGCCTGGAGGCGGCTGTCCTGCCGATCGGCGACAACTACACCATGGGGCCGGATGACGCCCTGCGAGCGGTCAAAATGCTCACGCCGAAACACGTCATTCCCATCCACTTCTCCACATGGGATGTCATCAGGCAGGATCCCGCTGATTGGGCGGCGCGCGTCGCGAAAGAAACCGGCGCGCAGGTGCACGTGCTCAAACCGGGCGAACATTTCTCATTTTAGCGAAAACGCCGCGAGTTTTTCTCCAAGAATCAATCAGCCCCGAAGGATATTTTCGGGGCTGATTTTTATCCAAGCAAGGGATTTACCAGAGCAGAAAACCCAACGATCCCACTAGAGACAGGCTGATTTGCGCAAAAACTGCCGCCGAAACCGGATAGCCCAAAAAGGCCACCAGTACGCCCAGCATCGCCCCGGCGATCACATCTGAAACATAGTGCACGCCCATGGCAACGCGCGCCAGCGAAACCAGTGGCGCCCAAATCCACAGCGCAATCGCCAGCCAGCCGGGACCGAGGAAAACCGCCAACGTCGCGATTAAAAACGCACGCGCGGCATGCCCGGACGGGAATGAATGCGGGTCGGTATTGCGGTAGATTGCGCCCCAATCACCTTCCGGTCTGCGGCGGCGAATGCTGAACTTGAGCGCCATGACCAGCGCAGCGAGCAAAGAAACCCAAAATAGCTGGTAAACGGCCCACTGTTTCCAAAAGGAATTGCCCGCGAACCACAAAATGAGCATACCCAGTCCCCAGAACCAGGAATCGCCCGAATGAGCAAAGAACATGGCAAAATTGCGCAACAGTCCGGGTTTTTCGGCCACGCGCAGGGCATAAGACCAATCGCGGTCGAGTTCGAGGATTTTTTTGAACAAATTAAGCTCCTGAGAAACAGCCTGCCGGAAAATTTACTTCCCGGCCAGGTCTGCGCGCATGATTTCCAATTGATGCGGCTTATCCACATCCATACCGGCTTCAGCCCAGGGCCAAACCAGGGCCTTGCCGCGGATGCCAATCCGCTCGCAAACCCGCCTTACCAGGTCATCCAGCGACAGTTGGCGCATAAGCATGAGAATCAGTGTGCCATAACCGATGATGGCGGCCTGTTTCAACGGAGATTTGCGGTTTCCAATCAGCGCTTCCCACATATCCAGGTGCTCGGTGGCCATGCGGATGTGGGTGGCGTTAATATCCGCGCCGCATAAATCCAGGCCTTTGAGATGTGTATACGTGCGGCGCGAATTGGGATAGCGCGTTTCCATGGCATCGCGCGAGATCACGCCATAGTAGATATCGGCCGGGGTTTTTCCGATTTCATCCACCAGCCAATCCACCATTTCACCGGTAAGCGCCGGGATATCTGATGAAACAATCAGCACGTGTTCCGTTTTCGGGTTCAACTCCAACGCTTTCTGGACTCCGGAAACGATATTCGACAACATGCGACCTTCATTGGGCAGGTAATGAGTCGGCTTGGAGCAGCTTACGCCGCTTTTCTCGGTCATGCCCATGATGATGACATTCTCCACCTTTTGTGACGCGGAGAGTGCATCCAGAACCCATTGGATCATGGGTTTTCCGGCAACCGGGAGCATGGCCTTGGGATGGCCTTCGGTATAGGGATAAAGGGGATCTTCAGGAAGCGGGATACCGCCTGCCGTTACGATTGCGTCCATAATAAAATAACTCCTCCAAATCAGTTCAGTTCTTGCAACTGCGGCTGAAATTTTAATTTTTCAAGCATTTCGTTGTATTCAGCATTCGTCAAGGCGCGGTTTTTCCCGGAGATGGCAATCAGGGCCGCTTCCATCATATTGGTGCCAAACGAACGGCCTTCCAGCACCGGCGTAGTGGTAATTAGATATTTCACGCCCACTTTGCGGAACAATTCCACGTCATCAGGAGTGGTGGTGTTGGTGACAACGATTTTTCCACTCATATTTTCGGGCATGTAGCGTTTGATGTAGTGGCAATCTCCCGCAATGACGGTGGCCCAGTTGAAATATTTGGGATATTTTGGCTTGCGTTCTTCCTGTTTCTCACCGATTGGATAGACCCATTCGAACGGCAAGCGCCCGGCAACGGGCATCAGCAGCGCAGCCATGAACTTGAGCTGTTTCACTGAACGCAGGGCAATCGGGATATCGAGCGAAAACATCATATCGCCAAAAGCGCAATCATACCCGGCATCGATGAATGAGCGGGTCATCCCCCAGCGATCCGCGCCAGTCATGATGAAGACAGTTTTGCCCCGCTCCTTGATGTAATCGCCAATTTCGGCATCCAAAAACGGCGCAGCTTTGTTTTCGAGCGTGTTTTTCAGGCCAGTGCCATCGACAACCGGAGTCTTTTTAATATGGCGAATCATCGGCAAAACGGAGTACAACGGGTACCATTTGTCATCCACCAGCAGGCCCAAATCTCCGCCACCAACGCCGAAAGCGTCCACTGTGCCATCCATATCTTTATATTTAAGCGCGGCCGCCTCCATGTCGCCATCGGTGCCGATGCGCTCAATACTGATCTGTTCGCCCAACAGCGTCACTTCCACTGCCTTATTGCGCTTCGAAGAACCAATGCTGATACTGACTGCTCGTTTCATGGGGCGTCCTCCATATTAAAAAATTTTCACGAGTATACACCCGTGGATTGTTTCTGAAAATGACCGGGAAGAGTCCGGTCATTTTAATCCCCGTCAAACTGCCGATAGTCTATAGGATACAACAAAATCGCTCAATTTGTGCAAATTTGGGTGTTTTGCGAATTCAAACTGAGGGATGAGCGACATTCCAAAGTGCTCTCTTCCGAAGACCACGCCCCCGCTGCGGGAGAAACAAGTGTGTTTAACGTCGGCGCTGGATCATGCTGTAGATAGCCAATCCACCCGCAAGGGCTGCTGCAGCCCAGGCGCTGTTCGCCACGAGCGGGAATTCGGCCTGTTTGACGGCGATCCCGATAAACGACCAAACCAGCACGAACAGGTAGCCCGCATCTCGCCGGGTGAGCGCCATCAGCACCCCGAGCAGGGAGGCAACGGCAATCATAACAGCGGCCCAGGTCTGTGCAGGCAGGCCCCATCCACTCCAGCTGACGGAAAACAACCAGTCGGTGATATTGGCTACCGTGGCGACGGTAATCCATCCCAGGTAAACGCTAAAGGGCACATCCACGCACCAGCGTTCGGCAGCGCTCACGGCGCGGCGTCCCACATCCAACTTGAGATAACTGGCGATCAGAGTCACCAGCAAAGCCAGCATGACGAGCACGCTCAGGCCAAACTGGTTGTAATGCCAGCAGAACAGCCATGCCGCATTGAATATGCCGCTCAGAGCAAAAAGAAATCCCAGGTTTTGCAGGCGCGGATTTTCCTTTTGCGCAGGCAGAAATTGATAAATGGCGAAAGCGATCCAGCCAATATAGATGATGCCCCAGATGGCAAAAACGTAGCCCGCAGGGACAAAATAGATCTGGAAACGGTCTGAGATTTCGCCGGTATTCTGACCATTGAGCGGTAGGGCGCTGGCAAGGATGTTGACGGTTAAAGCAAACAGCACTGACAGGGTGTTCGAAAGCTGGCGCAGGGTATTTTTAGACATGATCTTCTCCCGTTTTTTATGGAACATTGAGTTTCTCAATCTATTGTATGGCCGAACTCTTTCAATAGCTATCCCGTTGGCAATGGTATTCCTTTCCATCCAAGAGACCGCGCCCGTGTGCAGGAAGGCTCACTTATGGTTTGATATTCTTCCGGCCTTGTTCAAAACCATTTCCCCATTCACCACATCCCCAAACAGACAATCCCGCCGCCAGGCTACCATGGTGACAAAATAAGCGCCTGCACCCCCACAGAAATGACATTTACAACGTAGGGGCGAGCCGTCGGCTCGCCCCTACTGACACAACCAATTACAGTTTCGGGAACCTGCTCACCACCACCGCCGCGCCCGGCAGCGTCGTCTTGTCCTTCATGGTCATCGCGGCGGGAGCCAGGCTGGCATCCTTTGGCGCGCCCTGGTAGACGAAGATCGGCGTGCCTTCGACGGCCGCGCCTAGGGTCAGGTAAGCCTGGCCGGTCAGATAGCCTTCGCTATCGAGCGAGCAGGACGAGACCCAGCCGATGACTTTGCCCTTCTTGTCCACTACCGGATCGCCGTTGTGGGCCATGCGCATACCCTGCTCCACAAAGCGGAAACGGATGACGACGCCCTTGCGGGCCTTTTCGCGCGCCATAAAGGCTTCGCGTCCGATGAAATACGGTTTGTACGGCTTGACGTACGAGCCAAATCCGCCTTCCGCCACGCCCAGGTCGCGCTCGCCGAACTTGCCGGAGCCGAGACCCATTTCGTGACCGTAGAGCGGCAGACCCGCTTCGGTGCGCAGGCTGTCGCGCGCGCCCAGGCCAATCGGCTTGACGCCAAACGCCTCGCCCGCCTTCAGCACCGCATTCCAGAAATCCGCGGCGCGCTCGGGATGCACGAACAGCTCAAAGGCCATCTTTTCGCCGGTGTAGCCGGTTCTGGAAACAATCAGGTCAAAACCACCGACAATAGCATCGCACAACTCAGTGCGCTTCAGTTTCATAATGCGCGCCTTCGTCGCCGCATCGACGCCCATCGCCAGCAGCGTATCGCGCGATTTCGGCCCTTGCAGCGCGATATCCACGCGCATGTCATTGCCAGCTTGCGGGTCACGCAAGTTTCGGATGACGGCCTCGTAGCCATAAGTCCGCGCGCCGGGGCGGGTATTATCGATCTTGACCACGCCGTCGCGCACGTTTTCAAGCCAGGTGCGGTCCTTGTCATCGTTCGAGGCATTCACCACCACCAGGAACTTCTCCGCGCCGCGCCGGTAGATCAGCGTATCGTCGATCACGTCCGCATCTGGGGTCAGGAAGTGCGAATACAGGCTCTCGCCGGGCATCAAGCCGCCGCAATCATTGCCGCAGACCGTATCGAGGAACGAGGCCGCGTCGCGCCCAAGCACTTCGTACACGCCCATGTGACTGACGTCAAACAGGCCAGCCGCCTGGCGCGTGGCGAGATGTTCTTCCTTCACGCCAGTATATTGGACGGGCATTTCCCAGCCCGCAAACGGCACCAGGCGTCCGCCCAGGGATTTGTGGGCTTCGTACAGGCGAGTGCGTTTCAGCGCTCCCTCGGACTCTGTCCAGGCGAAAGCGGGTTTCGCTTCTTTACTCCCCGCATCTTTGATACCGATAAACCAGGGTTTTTCTACTCCAGGCTGCTTTGAAGCTGGCTGCTGCGCGGCAGCGGATTCGGTGACCAGCACCGGCCCCGGCAAGCGGCGCGGATCAAAGTCTTTGGCGCCATCCAGGTTGAAGGACAGATAACCGTCTGACAGGTCTCGCAGCCAGGTCGAAACGGCTCCGGCATCCGCGGCGGGGACGGCCAACTGGTAGGCGCCGCCTTCGAGACAGGTCAAGGTGCCAGTGACGGTCGCGCTGGGGGTGGCGATGCTCGTCGAAACGGCGAAACCGGGCTTCAGGGCGGTCAGATCTGCGCTGACGGCGTAATCCAAAAACTGGCGGACGCGCGCGCCTTGCAGGGCGAAAACGCCGGTTGCGGAGACGTCATCCACATAATAGAAATGGGGGTAGCCGTGTTTGCTGTATTCGAAATCGACGCCAGCGGCATCTGCCAGCGCGCGGACTTTCAGCCGGGCTTCGTTCAAAACGTTAAAATCGAGTTTAGCGCGGCGCACCTTGCCCTTGTGGACGGTATCGACGGAGTGCGGAGCGCAAGCCAGCAGCACATCGGCCATGATATCGGCCAGCTGACGGGTTTTGGCTTCGTCGAAGCCGCGCTGGGTAATCCAGGGCGTGCCCAGGCGAATGCCGCTCGGGTCGGCCGAGTTCTTATCGCCAGGGATGGTGTTGCGGTTGACGACAATGCCGACGATGTCGAGAATGCGCGCGGCCTGATCGCCGGTGAGCGGCGTGCCGTCAGTGCCCTTGACGCTGGTGCAGTCTACATTGACGAGGTGCGTGTCGGTGCCGCCGAAGGGCACGCGCAAGCCGCGTTTCTGGAATTGATCGGCCATGGCGGCGGCGTTTTTGAGCGTTTGCGCCTGCAGGGCCTTGAACTGCTCGCTCTTGGCGAGTTTGAAGGTCAGCGCCAGGGCGGCAAAGATATGGACGTGCGGGCCGCCCTGTTCACCAGGGAAAACGGCCTTGTCGATTTTCTTGGCGATGGCCGCGTCCGTGGTCATCAGGATTGCGCCGCGCGGGCCGTCAATGCTCTTGTGGGTGGTCGACATGACGACATGGGCAAATCCGATCGGCGAGGGCACCACACCAGCCGCCACCAGGCCGCCGATGTGCGAGATATCCGTCAGCAGGTAAGCACCGACTTCATCGGCGATTTCGCGGAATTTCTTCCAATCGGGCACCCAGGAGTAGGATGAATAACCCGCAATGATCAGCTTGGGCTTGTTTTCGAGCGCCAGGGCACGCACTTTGTCGTAGTCGATCTTTTCATTTTCATCGACGTTGTAATGCACAGCCTTGAACCATTTACCGGAGCGATTGACCGATGAGCCGTGGCTGAGATGCCCGCCATGCAGCAGGTTCATGCCCAAAACGGTGTCGCCCAGGTTCATCAAGGCCTGATAAACGGCGTTATTGGCGGGTGCGCCCGAAAGAGCCTGCACGTTGACAAAAATCTTGTCCGCGCTGACGCCGTTGGCAGCAAACGCTTCGGCGCAGCGGCGAATAGCCAGCGACTCAACCACGTCGGCATATTCCACGCCCTTGTAGTAGCGCGGATCGCTGTAGCGGCGGTAATCGGCCAGGCGGCTGCCGTAATCAAGAATATCCGCTTCAGACATCTTGCGCATCTCGTCGCTGGGATAGCCTTCGGAGTAGATGTTCTGGAAAGCGGAGCCCATCGCCTCGCGCACTGCGAGCGGCGTCTGGCTTTCAGATGCGATCAAAATCAATTTGCGGGCCTGTCGTTCTGCCTCGATCTGTGTCAGTTCGTAAACTTCAGGGTCAAGGTCAGCCAGGGAGCCGCGGAAAAGGAAATCAGACATTGTTTTCTCCTGTAAAGGTAGTGAATTGGTTAGTTGTCAGACAACCTAATTGTAGGACGATAAATGGAGAGGGTCAAGTGAGAAATGACACATAAAAAGCAAGACCTCCGCAACATTCAACCGTTGCGGAGGTCTGATTTACTCTGATAGCGGGTTCACGCTGCCAGGCGACTCAACATCGCCAAGGATCCCCAGCCCCCTGAAGATAGCTTCCGTTTAGCACGGCAACTCGTCCGACAGAATCGTGGTTTTATCCGGTTTATTGGGCACGATGCACAGAAATTCGAACTTGTCGTCGCCGATATTCTGATACCAATGCGGAACATTTCCAGGGATGAATACCACGTCGCCTTTTTTGACTTCAAAGACCTCGTCATCAATGCCAACTCGTGCTTTGCC
The DNA here is from genome assembly GCA_903838415.1 of uncultured Anaerolineae bacterium. Classification (GTDB taxonomy): domain Bacteria; phylum Chloroflexota; class Anaerolineae; order Anaerolineales; family Villigracilaceae; genus UBA5195. Next base: position 102,903 of record CAILYI010000194.1, read on the forward strand.
ATTCAACACGTATTGCTCGTGTTCCACCGTGTTAGTATGGCGCGGCATGCCCCCACCAGCCTCCATGATAAAACGACGCATGGCAAAATTAGGCCCTTCCTCCGATGAAATGAGCACCTGTTTGGTGGTTTTAACCCCATTGGATACTTGAACTTCTTCCACGTCGCGCGCATGCTTGATGGACATACTTGTCTCCTCCTCAGGAATGATAGATGCTCCAACATTGTACCAATTCCCGATTTACGAGTCCACAGATTTTTGGCAAACTGAGCCGTCCACCCTACAAAAAAGAGCCGGGAAGGTTCTCCTGGCTCTTTTGATGCTTAATCCGGTTCCGTTTTCTGCTCGGAAATGGGTTTTAATCCACAAAACGGTATTTGAGCAGCGCCCAAACCGCCTCGAAGGCATCCCACAAACCGATCTTTTTGCCTTCGGAATATTCGCGCGGATTGAAAGAAATCGGCACGTCGTAGACGCGCACATGCCGCTTGAGAATTTTGGCAGTAAATTCAGGCTCAAAGTCAAAACGGTTGGCGCGCAGCTTCATATTGGCAACGACTTCGCGGCGGAAAACCTTGTAGCCGGTTTCCATGTCGGTCAGAATGTTGTTGTAAAGGATGTTGGTCATCAAGGTCAGCAATTTGTTGGCGACCATATTCCAGAACAAAGTGGCGCGGTGTGAGCCTCCCAGGAAGCGGGAACCGTAGACCACATCCGCCAGATTTTCTTCGATGGGCTTGAGCAAGCCGGGATATTCGCGCGGGTCATATTCGAGATCGGCATCCTGGATGAGCATGACATCGCCCGTGGCGGATTGGATGGCAGTCCGCAGCGCGGCGCCTTTTCCGGCGTTCTTCTCATGCAGAATGACGCGCACGCCTTCCTTGCCGTCATATTCAGCCAGGATATCGCGGGTGCCGTCTTTCGAGCCGTCATCCACAATGACGATTTCAGTCACCAGCCCGGTGGCCTTGACTCGCTTGATGATTTCGCGGATGGTATTTTTTTCGTTATAGACAGGGATCAGAACGGAAAGATTCATGCCGCCGATTATACTGCGAGTTAAGCGATTTTTCATTATTTTTGGCAGTTTTCAAACCGCATCAACCCCTGATCAAGACGCCCGCTCATCCGGCTTTTCAGCTGAAAGTGAGTCGTAAGGCGTTTTTCACGCAAGGAATCGGCGGCGCAGAAAAGGACATGCTATAATCTTTATTACTTGATTATCCATTTAATAGAATATGGCAGGTCTTTATGGCGACAAATACAAGTTCATCCCGCTCTTCAAATCCTGGCCCAGCTTCATCCGGCCTGGGATTTGTTCCTCCGCCCGTCTCCAAATTGGAAGATACCGGCCTGGCGCCGCTATGGCTGCAAGATCTGGCGCTCAAAATCCTGTATTTTCAAGGCTATCTTTCCGGCTTTAAAGTGGCGGAAGAAATCGCCCTGCCCTTTGCCGGGGTGACGGATCAGATTCTAGAATCGCTCAAACGCGAAAAGCTGGTGGAAGTGAAATCGTCATCGATGGGTCTGGGCGAAGGTTCCTACCAGTATGCCATCACCGGCGCAGGCATCGAACGCGCGCGCGAAGCGCTGGAACGCAGCCAGTATGCAGGCCCCGCGCCCGTGCCGATTGAAATCTATAACGCGGCCATCCGCAAGCAAAGCCAGCACCGTGTGGTGGTGACCAAGCAGCACATGCGCCAACTGCTCTCACAGTTGGTTCTATCCAACACCACGTTTGACCAACTCGGCCCGGCGCTCAACTCGGGCACCTCCATTTTTCTCTACGGCCCGCCCGGAAACGGCAAAACCAGCGTGGCGCGCGCTTTTGGCAGCAAAATTCTCCAACAGGATATGTACATCCCATTTGCGCTGTTTGTGGACGGACAGGTCATCAAGCTCTACGACTCGGTCAACCATCAGCGCGCCAAGGATGAAGACGCCACCGCCTCCGGGACCGGCTCGCTGCGTACCAGTCAGCGCCGTGACCCGCGCTGGATCCATATCCGCCGCCCCTTTATCGTGGTTGGCGGCGAACTGACTCTGGCCGGTCTCGACTTGGTCTTTGACGATACGCACAAGTATTATGAAGCGCCCTTTCAGGTCAAGGCAAACGGCGGCATCTTACTGATCGACGACTTTGGCCGCCAGCAAGTCCGCCCGCGCGATCTGCTCAACCGCTGGATCGTTCCTCTCGAAAACCGGGTTGACTTCTTAACCCTGCACACCGGGCGCAAAATCGAAATCCCCTTTGACGTGCTGGTGGTTTTCTCCACCAACCTGCCGCCGCGTGATCTGGTCGATGAAGCCTTCCTGCGCCGTCTGCGCCACAAAATCGAGATCGGCGATCCTTCCTATGAAGAATACCGTCAAATTTTCCAGCGCGTGGCGATGGCAAAAAATGTCGAGTACAACGATCAGGGCCTGGCCTATCTCTTGCAGGAATGGTACATCAAGCGCAATCGCAAGCTGCGCGCCTCGCATCCGCGCGATTTGTGCGATCAACTGATCGATATTGCCCACTACCGGGGTGTTGAACCAACCATGACACGCGAACTTCTCGATCTGGCCGCACAGTCTTATTTCGTTGAGCTTTAATCGACTAAAATAGTGTTACTTTCCACTTTCTATTTTCCATCCGTGGGAAGTAGAAAGTGTTTTTTGATGCTGAACAACTTCACCCCACCCGCTTTTTTTGCCCATCGCGGCGCCTGTGCGCACGCCCCCGAGAACACCCTTTCGGCCTTTGAACTGGCTGCGAAACAAGGCGCGCCTGCCATCGAATTCGATGTCAAGCTGACGTCGGACCGCCAGGTTATCATCATCCATGATCAGACGTTGGACCGCACGACCAACGGTTCCGGCGAGGTGGCCAAACACTCCCTGGCCGCCCTGCGTGAACTGGATGCCGGTTCCTGGCTGTCGGCGGATTTCCGCGGCGAGAAAATTCCCACACTCGACGAAGTTTTCGAGGCTGTCGGGAAAAAAGTATTCATCAACGTTGAACTGACCAACTACGCCACCCCCTTTGACGGGCTTGTCCGCGAAGTGGCACCGCTCGTCAAGAAACATGGCCTCGAAAAACGGATCATTTTCTCCTCGTTTCTCCCCACCAATCTGGTGATTGCCCGGCGCCTGCTGCCTGAAACCCCACGCGGACAATTGATGCTGGAAGGGAATTCCGGTTGGTGGCAGAGAGCCGCCGGGACCTTAATGTCGATCGACGCCGAACATCCCTACCTGACGGACGTGACCGCCGAATCAGTCCAGCGCGCCCACAACAAAGGCCGCCGCGTCCATGCCTGGACGGTCAACGATCCGGCAGATATGCGCCGCATGCGCTCCCTCGGCGTGGATGCCATCTTCACCGACGACCCACTGATCGCCCTGGAGCACTTCAAATAAAAGATGAGAATTGCCAACAGGTTCATTCCTATAAAACTGCAAGCGCCCGCGTCCATGCGTTTATTGGCCGGGCTATTGCTTGTTTCCATGTTGGCATTGTTGATCGCACCGGCGGCAGTCTCAGCGCAAAGCAGCAACCCGGCGCGTGAACTTTTACTCCACCTGACGCCAGAAGAAAAAGTCGGGCAATTGTTCCTAGTCACTTTTCCAGGCACCGACGTGACTGAAAAGACGTCCATTTACGACCTGATCGTGAACAAGCATGTCGGCGGCGTGGTATTGACTGGTGCCAACGACAATTTCGTGGATGTCGATACCACACAAGCAGCCTATCAGCTCATCAGCAACCTGCAGCAGCTCAAACCGAGCAGCGCTGAGGGCACATCGACACCGCCCCAGGTCTATATTCCGTTATTTGTGGGGATTTCCCAGGAAGGCGGCGGCGCACCCAACGACCAGATTTTGAACGGACTGACACCGGTTCCTGACGAGATGGCCATCGGCGCAACCTGGGACCGCGACCTATCGCAACAGGCCGGAACCATTTTGGGGCGAGAGCTGGCAGCCTTGGGCTTCAACCTGTATCTCGGCCTCTCGCTGGATGTTCTCACGCTGCCCAATCCCGCCGTCAGCCCGGACATGAACACACGCGTCTTTGGCGGCGACCCCTACTGGGTGGGCGAGATGGCACGCGCCTTTATCAGCGGCCTGCATAGCGGTTCCGAGGGGCGCATGGCGGTCATCGGCAAACATTTTCCGGGGCGCGGCGGCTCCGACCGGCCCGCCGACGAGGAAATTTCCACCGTGCGCCGTTCACTTGAAGAACTCAAGTCGATTGAACTTGCGCCGTTTTTTTCAGTTACAGGCAACGCTACCGACCCGCTAATGTCAGTCGAGGGCTTGCTGGTTTCACATATCCGCTATCAGGGTTTTCAGGGCAATATTCGCGCCACCACGCGCCCCATCAGCTTTGATCAGCCAGCCCTCAGCCAAATCATGGCGCTGCCAGCGTTGGCGGGTTGGCGTCAAAATGGCGGATTAATGATAAGCGACGACCTGGGAACCCAGGCGGTGCGCCGTTTTTATGATCCCGATTATAAGAATTTCTCCGCCCGCCTCGTCGCCCGCGACGCCTTCCTGGCCGGGAACGACTTGCTGTACATGGGCAACATCGTCTCATTTGACGCGCCCGATACGTACACCAGCATGCTGCGCACCCTCGAATTTTTCACACAGAAATACCGCGAAGACCCGGCCTTTGCCAGTCGCGTGGACGAATCTGTCGAACGCATTTTGACCGTCAAATATCATTTGTACGGTTCTTTCGACCCGACGGTGGTCAATCCGCCCGAAGAAAACCTGTCGGCGCTGAATCAATCCCATGAACAGGTCTTCACTTTCGCGCGTCAATCGGCGACTCTCATCAGCCCGGCTCAGGCTGATTTTGCCACGGTCCTGCCTGCGCCGCCCAATTTGTTTGATTACATCGTTTTTCTGACGGATGTCCGCACAGCCAAACAATGTTCCACCTGTCTCGAAAAGTCCATTTTGTCGACCGATGCGCTGCACAGCGCCGTTCAGCGCCTCTACGGCACTTCAGCCAGCGGATTGGTGACACCCAGCCATCTGTCTTCTTTTTCTTTTGACGATCTGAATCTGCTTTTGGATGACAAACAGCCCTCGCCCGACCTGCTCAATGCCCTGGGGCGCGCCAGTTGGATTGTCATTTCCACCCTTGACCTGCCTGAAGGCTCCTCGCAGATGTCCACGCTGCGGCGGTTTCTTACTGAAAAACAAAGCCTGCTGAACAGTAAAAATGTTATTCTGTTCTCGTTCAGCGCCCCCTACTACCTCGGCGCAACCGATATTTCGAAATTGACGGCCTATTATGGCATGTATGCTGAATCTGATCCGTTTGTGGAAGTGGCCGCCCGTTTGCTGTTCCAGGAAATCTCACCCGCAGGCTCTTTGCCCGTTTCGGTGCCGGGGATTGGCTATGACTTGATTTCTGCCACGGCGCCGGATCCCAAGCAAGTCATCTCGCTCAGCCTGGATCTGCCGAAAGCGACGCCCGTGCCCGAGGCCACCCTGACCGTTGAACCGACGGTGGCCCCACTCTTCCGCGTCGGCGATACCATTTCGCTGCGGACGGGCGCGATTGTTGACCACAATCAACGGCTCGTGCCGGATGGAACGGTGGTGCGTTTCACGCTATCCCAGGGCGAGAGCGGGCTCATCCAGCAAGTGGAAGCGGTGACCAGCCTGGGCGTGGCGGCGGCGGCTTTCCGTCTCGATCAACCTGGTTTAATCGAAATCCATGCCAGCAGTGAACCGGCCAAAGTCTCGGATACGATTCAATTAAACGTGACCAAGGAAGGCGCAACGGTCATCATCATCACGCCCACCAATATTGTGACGCCTGAACCGACTCAGACGCCGCCCGCGCCCACGCCCACGCCCACACCTTCGCCTTTGGTCACCACCAAGGGTTATCCCACCTTTTGGGGCTGGCTGCTGGTGCTGATGGTGATGGCTGCCGGGGTGATGCTGACGTACTGGCTGGCCAGTCAGATCGTTGACGCGCGTTGGAGCGTCCGCTGGGCGCTGTTGGTGCTGGCTGGCGGCCTGATTACCTATAATTATCTGGCTTTGGGGTTTCCGTGGGGAGAACTCTGGCTGGATGGACGCGGTCTGCCAGCCTTTTTGCAGGCCGTTTTAACCGGCCAGGGCATCGGATTTGCTGTCGGGTGGTTTTGGCGGTTAGCGGCCGAGAGTGGCCACCAGGCTCAGGAGCAGTAGCACGGCCGAAATCCCGAATAAAACACTTTCCGGGGGGGCCAGCAAAGCCTCCAGCGTGGGCGCACGCCGGGGACGGGTCATCGAGCGCTGCGGCAGTTCCTTTGTCCCAAATAAATATTGACAAAAAGTTTCGATTGAATCTGGCCGCTGGTCAGGATGCAGCTCCATAGCCCACAGAATGGCTTTTTCTGTGCGCACGCTGATGGCCGGATTGGTACGACGCGGCAGAGGCAGGCTATCGGGATGCAAAAAGCGCTGGCGCGCGTCAATGGGCGGCTGGTTGGTGAGCAGGTGATATAAAGTTGCCCCCAAAGCAAATATGTCTGAGCGCACGTCGGTGTGGCTTTCGGAGCCGCCGTATTGTTCGAGCGGTGTGTACAGTACGGTGCCCTGGCCCTGGATGATGGTGATGGTTTCTTCATCGGGAGAGAGCACTTTGACAAGCCCGAAATCGACCAGCTTGAGCAGGCCATCAGGCGTGATTTTAAGGTTGGATGGTTTGATGTCGCGGTGAACAATCGGCGGGGACTGACGGTGCAGGTAAGTTAACGCATCGGCCAGCTGCGCCGCCCAGTCGAGCACGTCGCGCTCACTGAGGAAGGCGTTGCGCGCCTTGGCATCCAGCATCAGGATGCGCAAATCTTTGCCAGGGACAAAATCCATGACGAGGTAATCTTTCTCGCCAATGGAGAAAAAATCGGAGACTTTTGGCAGGTTGGGGTGATCCAGGCGTGCGAGAACAGTCGCCTCGCGCAGGAACTGTTCGCGGGCTTCGCGCAAAACTTTTTCGGGAAGGTTGCGGTCGTGTTCGACCTCCTTAAGCGCACACTTACGCCCCTCAAGACGCATATCGTCTGCCAGGTAGATGTTTCCCATCCCACCCTGACCGATGCGCTCGTGGACGCGATAGCGTTCGCGCAGGACCTCCCCCGTTTTGAGCGGGATCGGCATGTTTCTTTCTCCTTGCCTCTTTATATAACTTTGCTGAACATTAAATAGAATTTTTCCGCTTAAGCGGTGCTCTAATTGGGGAGCATGCAGGATTATATTCGGCGTATTTTCTGCACAAAATGATGCTTTTCTGCTATATTATAACGTACAGGAGAGTAAGCGCATTAACAAATCGCCGTAAGAGTATTGTAAATGCGTGGAATTGCGATGAGCGAAAAAGATGCCCCCATTCTCGTAGCTATTAACGGCCCGCTCAAGGGTGAGCGCTGGCAGCTCGATCATCCCCTGGTGATGGGACGTGAGCCGGGTTGCGATGTGGTTATCCCTGACCGGCAGGTTTCGCGTTATCACGCGCGCCTGACTCCCGGTCCGAACGGCGTCGTGCTGGAAGATTTGGGCAGTAAAAACGGCACGCACTATAACGGGAATGCGCTCTCGGGTCAGGTGGTCTTGCAGGATGGCGATACTTTGCAGGTTGCCGTGGCACAGGAGTTTCAGTTTTTAAGCTCGGATGCCACCATTCCATTGGATTCTGAACCGGTGCATCACGAACGCCTGATGCTGGACATTCGCGCGCGCCAGGTGTGGGTCAATCAGAAACAGATGAATCCGCCGCTTTCGGCCCAGCAATTCCAATTACTGTGGGTTTTGTACCAGAATCATGGCAAAGTGGTGACGCGGCAGGAGTTGATTTCGGCCGTTTGGGGAGATGAACAATCCGCTGGCGTGACTGACCAGGCGCTGGATGCTCTCATCCGCCGTCTGCGTGACCGGTTGGTTGACATGGACCCGGATCACAGCTACATCATCACGGTCCGCGGACACGGCATGATGCTGGAAAATCCGACCGGAGAGTGACCCTCGAAATGCTGGCGGGGTGGATACAACCGCCGTTCAAAAAATGGGGGAGGACCTGCTTTCCAGATGATAAAGTAAAGCGGGCACAATCGCGAACCTTGTGGGGATAAAGCGATATTTCAGCACAACGTTGCATGCCATTCACCCATTCAGAAAACTCTGTAACGGATTCATATTGAATTTGCAATCTATTAAATATCATCCAATAAATAAAAATAGGGATAATTGAAATGAGCTAGGTTACTCATCGCTTACTATGCTGGTTTTATCAGGCTTTTCTGTACTCGGAGGGAGTAATGAACAAAAAAAAATTGTGGTTATATTCAGCGTTTGTAATCGCTGTCGGTGTTTTTCAGTTTGCCCCAGCTCGCAACCTGAAAAGCGGAATTGATATTCAAGTTTAAGGATAAATATCATGCGACAAAACATTAGCAAGAATAAACTCAAAAGTTACATCCGCTTGGGCCTCGTTGCGATTGGGGTCCTCGCAATTCTCACAGCCACCCTGCTTAACTCGTCGCCGCGTTCTGTTTCGGCTTTGCAAGGTGACTTAAGCAGCGCCGTGGCAAAATACCCAAACATTGCGAGCAGTTCACTTAACCAGTGTAGCCTCTGCCACCTCACTGCTCCAGCTCTCAACCCCTATGGCACAGCCTATCTAACCGCGGGCAGGAATACGGCTGCTTTTGCCGCAATCGAAAGCCTCGACTCGGATAACGACGGCTTTAACAACCTCCAAGAGATCACCGACTTGAAATTCCCCGGTGATTCTGCCAGTTTCCCCGCGACCGCCACGCCGACAACTCCGGCGCCAGCCACAGCAACAACCCAGGCACCTGCTACTGCAACAACCCAGGCGCCTGCCACTGCAACAACCCAAGCACCTGCCACTGCAACAACCCAAGCACCTGCCACTGCCACGTCTGGTACGGTGGGAACTTTGCTCAATTTCGCCAATATCTGCCAGGCCAGTTGGAGCAGCGGCGCAGGTGCGCTGCCCTGCCCAGGCACGGATGGCGATGCGCGCGGTTTCGTTCTGCCGGTCAGCAATCCGAAACTTGAAGATGGGACGCTGGACACCGCTCCCGGCCTGATTCTGTTTCCGCAGAACAAATACGATGGTTACATTCAGGGCACCTACCCTGAAATCACCGTCCAATCTGGCGACCGCTTCCAGGGAATTGTCAACTGCGCCTACAGTTTTCCATGCTATGTCACTTTCCGCCTGGATTATCAAGTTGGCACCGGCCCTGTAACAACTTTCTGGACCTTGAAGGAAAAGAATGAAGTCAAGTTTTATCGTTTCGACAAAGACCTGAGTTCGCTGGCCGGGAAGAATGTCAAATTCATTCTGAAGATTCTCTCCACCGGCCCAACCACGGGCGATCGCGCCCTGTGGGGCCAGCCCCGCATTTTCCGCGCTGGAGCTAACACCACCCCGGCGACGCCCACCCCCACGACTGTCACGCCGGTCATCACATTCACTCCTTCGCGCACGCCAACCCCCACGCCCACCGGCTTTACGCCTCCGCCAGCGACGACCGGAACCGCCCTCGATTTTGCCAATATCTGCCAGGCCGCCTGGTCCAACAGCGCTGGGGCGCTGCCCTGCCCAGGCACGGATGGCGATGCGCGCGGTTTCGTCCTGCCGGTCAGCAATCCAAAACTTGAAGACGGGACGCTGGATACCGCTCCAGGGTTTATTCTGTTCCCACAGAACAAATATGATGGTTACATTCAGGGCACCTATCCTGAATTCACTGTCCAATCAGGCGATCGCTTTCAGGGAATTGTCAACTGCGCCTATGGTTCTTCGTGCTATGTCACTTTCCGCCTGGAGTATCAGGTTGGCAGCGGCCCTATAACAACCTTCTGGTCATGGATGGAAAAGAATGAAGGCAAGTCTTATCATTTCGACAAAGACCTGAGTTCGCTAGCCGGAAAGAATGTCAAATTCACCCTAAAGCTTCTCTCTACCGGCCCAACCACCGGTGATCGTGCCCTGTGGGGCCAGCCCCGCATTTTCCGCGCTGGAGCCAACACCACCCCGGCGACACCCATTCCCACGACGGTCACGCCAATCTTCACCGTCACTCCTTCGCGCACGCCAACCGCCACGCCCACCAGCTTTACACCTCCACCAGTGACGGCGGAAACTGTGCTCGATTTCGCCAATATCTGCCAGGCTAGTTGGACCAGCGACGCTGGAATGTTGCCCTGCCCAGGCACGGATGGTGATGCGCGCGGATTCGTCCTGCCGGTCAGCAATCCGAAGCTTGAAGATGGGACGCTGGACACCGCTCCCGGCCTGATTGTGTTCCCGCAGAACAAATATGATGGTTACATTCAGGGTACCTATCCTGAAATCACTATCCAGCCGGGCGACCGCTTCCAAGGCATTGTCAACTGCGCCTATGGTTCTTCATGCTATGTCACTTTCCGCCTGGATTATCAAGTTGGCACCGGCCCTGTAACAACCTTCTGGACATGGAAG